>CAZEMQ010000009.1:0-15592 GCA_964513435.1 uncultured Muribaculaceae bacterium | reverse complement strand
TACATCTCTTGCCATAAAACATCACCATCTGTAATGAGCAAACGCTTTATTAGCTTCTGCCATGCGGTGAGTATCTTCACGTTTCTTAACAGCTCCACCAGTACCATTAGCAGCATCCATTATTTCGTTTGCTAAGTTTACAGCCATTCCCTTTCCATTTCTTAATTTTGCATAATTTACTAACCAACGTAGTGCCAAAGTTTGAGCTCTATCGCTTTTTACTTCAACAGGAACTTGATAATTAGAGCCCCCAACACGACGTGATTTAACTTCTAAAGCTGGCTTTAAATTTTCTAAAGCCGCATTATATACTTCTAAAGCTGGCTTTCCAGTTTGCTTTTCAACTATTTCAAAAGCTTCATATAAAATCTTTTGAGCTGTTCCCTTTTTACCATCAGTCATTATTTGGTTTACTAACTTAGTAACAACTTTGGAGTTATATATTGGGTCTGCAAGCACATCTCTTTTAACCGCTCTTCTTTTTCGCATTTTTTCTCCTCCTATTTCTTATCTTTTTTAGTTCCGTATTTACTACGTCCTTGTTTTCTGTCTTGTACGCCATGAGTATCAAGAGTACCACGTACAATGTGATAACGAACCCCAATCAAGTCCTTAACACGTCCACCTCTTACTAAAACAACACTGTGTTCTTGTAAGTTGTGTCCTTCGCCTGGAATATAAGCATCGATTTCTTTACCGTTAGAAAGTCTAACACGAGCAAATTTTCTCAAAGCTGAGTTTGGTTTCTTAGGTGGTTTAGTAGCAACTTTTGTACAAACTCCACGTTTTTGTGGACTTTTAGTATTAGTTTGCTTCTTTTCCAAAGTATTATATCCAACATTTAATACTGGACTTTTGCTATTTTTTTTCTTTTTGCGACGCTTCTTATTAACAAGTTGATTAATTGTAGGCATTTTAACATCTCCTTTCATTAACACACTTCCTGGTGTATCAAAATCTTCTTTAAACTAGGTTCTACCTAAGTAGAACCCGTTTTTAAAACGCAATAATAATATATCACTATTACTATATGATTGTCAAGCAAAAATTACACTAAAAACTACTATATAAAACATAGATAAAATATATTGCTACTAATAAGGCAATCAACAATATTGCACAAAAAACAAGCATTTCAGCTAAACCCCAGCCACCATTATTAAGCTTTTTCATTTTTTATCCTTTCTCTAGTCTGTTATGTTTGAATTGGCAATACAACTGCATCCCTTAATAAATCGGTTAAAAACTAGCTAACCCGTTTTTCATTATTTTTGTCCAAAGTTGCTAAATTATAAGCAAAAGTAATTCTTTTTCATCTGCTCATTAATATTTCTTTAGATAATCATATGCATTTTGCTTTTTTAAAATGTCCCTTATTGAAACATAAGAAACCTCAAACATAACACCTGTAAAAATATTATATTAAAATGTATTGGTAAAGTCAATTTCTGAAGCTACACTTTGCTATCTTGTGTGATGCCCTTCAACAGTTGGTTTTTTTTCTCTTTGATTTTCCATGAACAAACATAAATTTTTTCCAGCAAGTAATTGGAAATATTGTGCTAAAGTAATTTCTTCATCTTCGTATTGACCAACTGTATCCAGTGTAAAGTTGCTATTAAGCTTGTATATTCCTGGGTAATAATCGATATAATCACCCGTAAAACGAATCGCATCATTAACCATTACCATATTTGGCATTTGAGTATATATTCTATTCAATAGCCTTTCAACATCTTCTTCAAGCAATATTATATCATAACATGCTATTGCAGCACATATAAATTGTTCAAATGAGAAAAACTCTTCTTCCATAATTTCACCTCTTTTTGCTAATATTGTAATTTGTTGCAAAAAAAATATCAACTACTTGTTGATATTTTGTGCCAATTAAACTAATTCTACTTCTGCACCAGCTTCAGTTAATTGAGTCTTAATTGCTTCTGCTTCTTCACTAGGAATATTTTCTTTAATATTTCCACCTGAATCAGCAACAGCCTTAGCTTCAACTAATCCTAAGCCAGTAATTTCTTTAATGATTTTGATAACTGCAATTTTGTTTCCACCAGCTGATTTTAATACAACAGTTTTAGTTGATGGTCCTTCATCAACAGCACCTGCAGCAGCTGGAGCAGCAACAGCAACAGCACTTGGATCAATACCATATTCTTCTTTCATTGCATCAACTAATTCTTTAATTTCAAGAATTGTCATTTCGTTTAAAGCACTAATAAAATCTTCTTTACTTAATTTTGCCATAAATTATTCCTTCCCTTCCTTTTGTTCAACATATAGGTTTAAACCTACCGCTAAATCTTTAACAAATTGCATCATACCACCAGCAAGCATAGTAAGTAAACCATCTCTTGATGGAATAGATGCATATTCTTTAATTACAGATAAATCTGCAATATCACCACTGATTACTCCAACACGAATATCTAATTTATTGTTTGTTTTAGCAAATTCAGAGATAATTTTGATAGGTTCTAATAATGTTTTCCCGAAAAGAATAGCATTTGGACCTACAAGAAAATCATCTAAATTAAGCTTTAATTCATCAGCAGCTCTTTTAAGCAATGTGTTTTTATAAACCTTAATATCAGAGTCAACTTCTTTTAACTTGCGACGTAAGTCTCTAAGTTCTTCGACAGTCATACCTTGATATTGGAATATAATAACAGATTCACTTGATTTTAATTTGTCAATTATTTCATTGACAGTATTCTTCTTTTGTTCAAGAATCTTTGTGCTTGCCATTTTTCCTCCTTTTTTATATTAGAAAAGCTTCCCTAGGGAAGCTCAAAAATAAAGTTTTAAGTTCCCCTCGGTAGGACTTATTGGTGCCTACTGTCTTTGGTTTCGCTTTTTCTAAACTGTATTATATTACAAACTACATTAAATGTCAAAACTATTTTTATCTACTTTGATACCAGGACCCATAGTAGTAGAAATAGAAATATTTTCTATAAAGTTTCCTTTAACTGTGTTTGGTTTCGCTTTAACTATTGTTGATACAACATATCTCAAATTATCAGCTAATTTGTCAGCATCAAATGATACTTTACCAATAATAGTGTGAATATTACCAAATTTATCATTCTTATATGTTACCATACCTTTTTTAATGTCTTTTACAGTATCTCCAACTTTAGTAGTTACTGTTCCAGTTTTAGGATTAGGCATTAAATTTCTTGGTCCAAGAATATTACCTATTTTTCCTACTTCAGGCATCATATCTGGAGTAGCTACAACTACATCAAAACCAAACCAGTTTTCTTTTTTGATTTTTTCAATAATGTCAGTATCCCCAACAAAATCAGCTCCAGCAGCTTCTGCTTCTTTAGCAGCCTCTCCCTTAGCAATAACTAATACTACTTTATTTTTGCCAGTTCCATTAGGTAATGACAATGAACCTTTCATTTGTTGGTCTGATTTTTTGGAATCAATATTCAATTTGATAGCAACTTCTACAGAACTATCAAACTTAGTAACAGATGTATTTTTTACTAATTCAATTGCATCTTCTAGACTATATAGTTTAGTTTTGTCAACATTTTTTGATGCTTCCACATATTTCTTTCCATATTTTTTCAAACTATTTACCTCCTTAACTGTGGTTAATTAAGCGGACAATTTATAAATTCATAATTAATTTTCTTCAGATTCTTTATTTTCTGCTTCGTCATCGTGAGTTGGAACATCAACATTATCAGCTTCCGCCATTTCTTTAGCTTCAGCTTCAAGTTCAGCAAGTTCAGCATCACGTTTTGCCTGTTCTTTTTCTTCTTCTGCAGCTTCCTTAGCTTGTTCAGCAAGTTCAGCATCATTAAGACCTTTAACAGCAATTCCCATATTTCTAGCAGTTCCTGCTATTTCTTTCATTGCACTTTCAATATCATAAGCATTTAAATCTGAGAATTTTTCTTCAGCTATTTCTCTCAATTCTTTTTCAGTAATAGTTGCTACTATTTCGTTAGCACCTTTCTTACTTGCTTTGTCGACTTTAGCAACTTTCTTTAAAAGAAATGCAGCTGGAGCTGTTTTTAGAACAAAATCAAATGAACGATCATCATAAACTGTGATTTCACAAGGAACTACATCCCCCATTTTATCACGAGTTGCTTCGTTAAATTTTGAACAAAAATCTCCCAAATTAATTCCAGTAGGTCCCAAAACGGTTCCAACTGGTGGTGCAGCAGTTGCTTTACCAGCTTCAATTTGCAATTTAATTTTTCTTACGACTTCTTTAGCCACGAAAACACCTCCTAAAAATTTTTTCGCGTAAGTGGTCTGGGCAAGTCCGCAATATGTCCCTTCCACTTAACAAATTATATTAAAAATATAAACTTGCATTTAAGATATTACCATAATTTATTTAATTTTACAAGAATTTTACGTCGCTTTCTTGAAAAAAATATAATATTTTTATTAATACTACCATTTTAAGTATTGGAACTATTGCTAAAATATGATAATATTATTATAAAGATGAGGAGGAGTTAACTTTGGCAGGAAAGTTTTTTAATCAGAGGGTAAAAGGATCTTCTACTATGTCTATTAAGGCTTACTTAATTGTAGGGGCTTGTGTAGTTTTGATTTTCTTCGCGGTTATAATGGTTGTTGTTATGGCTAATCGCACCCCAGCTGCAGACCCAGTAATTGAAATACGCGGAGTTGTAACGGTTGAGATAAATAGCGAAATACCTGATAAAACACTATTTTTCTCCGAATTACAAAATGTTAGTGAGGATGAAATAAGCGTTTCATTTGCCAATGTCGATTTAACTAAAGTTGGCGAATACACTGTTGAAATTGAAATTGATGGCAACACTTATCAATCAACGTTGGCTGTTGTAGATACTATTGCTCCAGTGTTGGTTTTAACTAATTATTCCATTGCAGCAGGAGAAAGTTATACTGTTTATGATTTTGTTGAAAGTTGTACAGATAACAGCGGGGAGACTTGCATAGTTGAATTTTATAGTTTAGGGCTTGACCAAGATGGTAATTCAATTGATTATGATTCATTTACAGAAGAAGGAACTTATAGTGTTCAAATCATTGCTAGCGATAGCTCTGGTAATACAACTACCCCAACAACTGCAACACTTACAATCGGGGAAGGTGATAGCAATAATACAACTACTACAACATGTAATTATGGTAATGATGTTTATGATACTGAAACTTATATCTTAGGTGTTAACGTAACTCAAAATGGTTGTGCTTTAGACTTAAATCTTTATTATAACGAAGAAGTAACTGCTGCAGCATATGAACTAGCAAGTAGTGATACCGAAAGATTAGAAAAAGAAATAAATAAAATAAATATATCGAACAGTAAACAAAATACAGTAAATCAAATTATTACTCCAGTATTAAATACTGCAGGAACAGGTATTGTTGGTTACACAGTTCATATCGATTTGACAATACTTTATACTGATGGTACACAAGAAGTTGTAGCAAGTTACTATATCAAATCTGATGGTAGCAGGGTATATACTATAAACAAATATAATTTAAGCTAAAAAAACACTCGAATTTAACTCGAGCGTTTTTGTTTTTCATCGCTTTCAGGGCAAAGATAAGACATTACTCTTCCTTCATAATCTCCGCTATGAATTATTCTCACAGCATCTATTAAACCTGAAGCGATAGCTTCTAAAGCTTCACTTTTAGACATTCTCGTGATTTTGTCGAAATCTTCTATTCTTACTATGTATATGGCATTGTCAGTAGCAATTTTTCCTTGATTACGATCTTCAAAAAATTTATCTAAAATAACATAGCCGTTATCTAACACTAAACCAACATAGCCATCAAAAGAATTAGCACCTAGTTTAAGACTTATTACACCAAGGCTCGTGTATAAAGCAATCTTTCTTTCTAATACTTTCTGCAATTCTTCACTTTTATTAGGCATTCTTAAATATTTAATAAAAACTTTTTTTATTTCATCCCTTTGTTCATTATCGCTATCTAAAAAACTATTATTGCTATCTAAAAAACTATAGTTATATTCTTTTGGGTCTTCCTTTTTTCTGGGAGGTACTCTTGTATTTACGAATGAAATGATATCTTGAATATGATATTCTCTTTTTATATTTTTTTTCATACTTCCTAATCTAAGTGTAAAGCCATTTTTAACTAATTGTCCGTGAGAACTTAAAAATGCTTGCAAATATTCCAAAGCATAACTGACATTATCCGCCTCTTTATTTTGTTCACACCTTTTGGCATATGCCATTATTTCATATGCTAAATAAAGACTTAATTTATCTTCATCGAATACATTATCTACTTTAGAATATTTTTCTTCATCATTTAACAAATCGATAAATGCCAATATGTTTCTGCAGGCTTGACTCATAAAATAGCTCGTTTTAATTTTATCTAGTTTTTTAGGTTTCGTCTTAGGACTTATATACGTTGGAATTGTATATTTTTCATAATCAGTTTGCATTAAAGTGGATACTGCGAAACGAAGATGTTTATCATCCCTGATATTTTGAGCAAGTGCAGTTAAAGTTTCTATTGATGGATTATCTGAAACCCCAAAATATTCAAATAAAGTAGCTTTTAATCTTCTTAAATCAATAGAAAAACCATTAGATGTTAAAATAATATAAGGTAATATTTGTTGAATATCAAATATTTGATATTTTCCTAAAAGGTCATAAGCATTTTTGTTTAAGTCTCTTATATCGCAGCCATCTTTAAGGAGGTATTTTGCATCATTAAGGGGAATTGATAGCGATTTATATCTTCTGAGTAAATCTACATTAGTCATTTTTTGCCTCCCTTTTTCGACAAATATAATAACAAACCCAACGATAATTGTCAAATACATAAAAAAATTGCTCAAAATTGAGCAACGATTATTTTTTCCTAGAATATAGTATTAAACCACCAAAGCCTAGAATAAGTACTCCAAAGATTATTCCAACAACTACTCCATCACTTAAACCACCACTAGAAGAATCGGCACCACTCATGCTGTATCCATAGTATGCTGCTGCCTCTGCTAATGTTGTAACTTCTGGGTCTAATCCTTCTTCTTCAATTATTTGAGCAACTAAATCAGTATATGTTTCATCTTGGTAGGCATTAAGAGCTTCTTCAATAATAGTTGAAGCTGATGACTCACTAAAACCTAATTGGTCGTAAGTAGTACCAATTACAATGTAAGGAATGCTACCAGAATCAGTTTCTCCAAAACGTTCCTTAGTTAATTGCATAAGTTCATAATTGTCTTCATCTGATACTTCGTAAGTTATTATTTCAAAATAATCTTCATATCCAGCATAGTTTTCGGCAAAATACTGAATAAAATTTTGACAATATCCACAACTGCTAGATCTAAATAGATAAATAGTTACTTTTTCATGGTCAGTTATAACTGGCAAATCATCATCAGCCTTAACGCTAGGCATTAATACCAGACAAAATGCTATAAGCAAACTTAATAATACTTTCTTCATTTTACCTCCTTGTTTAAAATTATACTTTCTTTGTAGTTATTTGTAAAGTTCTTTTGAATGATTAGTATCGATTTCCTTTTGTAATTTTAGATTTTTCTGCTCCAATTTTCCATAAAACCTACCTATCATGCTTAGTATGTAAGTTTACTTCTTTTTTGTTAATATAGCAATCATATGCATCACGAATCTCTGGATTCATATAACTTTCTTTTATTTTTAAATCTTTATCTTCCTGATATATACTAGTAATACGTGATTTTCTAATTTCCGATAAATCTTTGATAGCTACTAGAGGTTGCCCACCACCACCAATACAACCACCTGGACAAGCCATAACTTCAATAAAATCATAATTTTTTAATTTATCATAATTTTCATTAATTGTAGATACTTTACTAACCGCTGCTACTTTTAGCTTAAATTCTTGCATGTCAACGACAGCTTCTTTACTATCTTTTTCACCACGTATTTCTTGAAATTCATAAAATTTATCTGGAGCTTTTTCTTTGTTAACCATGTAGTAGGCAGTTCTTAAGATTGATTCCATTACTCCACCTGATACACCAAATATTAAGCCTCCACCAGAACCTTTGCCAAGCAATTTATCAAAATCACTTTCTTTTATATTTTTAAATTCTATTCCTAGTTCATGAATCATTAATACAAGTTCACTAGCAGTTATTATAAAATCAGTATCGGGATAAAGTCTTCTTTCATACTTTTTTGATATACATGGAGTTAGGGAAACTGAAATTATTTTTTCTTTAGGTATTTCATACATTTCTGCAAAATATGATTTAATCATTGTTCCTTGCATAGCTATTGGGCTTTTACATGTGCTTAAATTTTTCACTAATTCTGGATGGTATTTTTGGGCATATAAAACCCAAGATGGGCAGCAACTAGTAAACATCGGCAATTCCTTGTTAGCAATGCGAGCTACTAATTCATTGGCTTCTTCCATAATAGTTAAATCAGCTCCAAAAGTCGTATCAAAAACATAATCAAAGCCAATACTTCTTAAAGCACTAACCATTTTGCCCTCTAAAAAAGAGCCTGCAGGAAAACCGAATGCATCGCCGATTGCTACTCTAACTGCTGGAGCACAAAAAACTACTACAGTATAATCTGTATCATTTATATAATTTAAAACTTCTCGGTAGTCAAATTTGGGCGTTAAAGCTCCAGAAGGACAAGTCATAATGCATTGACCACAATTTATGCAATCTTGTTCAAAACCATTAATACTTTTACAAGTTTTTAAACACATGCCACAATTAATACATCTTTTTTCAATACGATTTAAACAAACATTGTCAGTGCTAACTTCTATCCTATTCATTGTTCTGTCTTAGTTAAAGTCTTATATATTTTCACAAGCCTTACTAATATTTCCTTTTCATCAATCTTCATTTCATTTGTAGCTATAAGCGTTGCTAACCCATTGGCATATAGCCACATATTCATAAATAAATTTTTAGCTTCTTCAAAACTATAGCCATGTTTGTTTACTAAATTGATAATTGTTGATTGGTTCCATTTTTCATCCAAAACATTTTCTATGCTTATCCATCTTAAATTGTTGCTTAAAAATAGGCTGATAAATAAGTTTTTATATTCTTGAGCAAACTCAACATAGGCGATACATAAGGTTATTAAAGCCTTTTTATTATCGATGCGACTCGTTATAAATTCATCGTACTGTCTAGATATTTCTTTATAAATATCTGATTTAATCTCATCCATGCTATTATAGATTCGATATAACGGTTTTGTTGAAACGCTCAAAGCTTTGGCAAGGCTTCTAGCATTGACACTGTCCCAACCTTTGTCATTTACCATTTTAACAGCAACTCTTACAATATGTTCTTTGCTAAGTTCAACGATTGCAGGCATTATATCATCCTCCTTCTAAAAATAAACATCATGGTAACTTATGTTTCTATTATACCACAAATATATTTTGATGAAAAGTGGTTCCTAATGTCGAATTATGCCGAGCGAAATAATCATTATAGAAAAGATGCCAAATAAAAAATGCATGTTTTTGTTCTGCATTTTTTATTTGGTTATTTTTTTGTTTTTGAAGTATTTAAATATTTCCATTACAAATATAATTACAAATGAGAATACAAATAATTTTAACATATCAACAATTGGAACTGTTGTAGTACTTAAGAAATTACTTAACATTGGGACTTCCATTACTATAATTTGTAAAATTATTGCTCCGATTATTGTAAATATTACAAACGGATTATTAAAAGGCATCTTAAATATTGAAGTTTTTTCACTACGACAATTTAAAACATGCATATTTTGTAGGAACACCATTAAAACCATAATATAACCACGTGCTAACGTAACTTCCATGTTAACAACATTAATTAAATAATACCAAACTGCAAAAACAATTAAACCGATTGTAAGACCTGCTACTAAAATCTCAATTAATAATTCTTTATTAAATATAGTCTCTTTAGTAGGTCGAGGTTTCTCGTGCATTGTGCCAGGTTCAGTCTTTTCAAAAGACAATGCTAAATCTTGCAATCCATCGGTAACAATATTTAACCATAGCAATTGAATAGCTACTAAAGGCATCGGCATATTACAAACGATTGATAAAATGAAGAATAATACTTCTGCAAGCCCACAAGATAAAAGCATGTAACTAACTTTACGAATATTATTGTAAGCTGTTCTTCCTTCTTCGACTCCTTGAACAATTGAAGTAAAATCATCATCTAAAACAATCATTGTTGCAGTTTCTTTAGCAACATCTGTTCCACTACCCATAGCAATACCAATATTGGCACTTTTTATTGCTGGTGCATCATTGACTCCATCACCAGTTACAGCCACAAATTCGCCTTGTCGTTTTAATGATTCAACTATTGCTAATTTATCCATTGGAGTAACACGAGCAAAAACTTTTTTATTGCTTATGAAATTGTCAAATTCTTTTTCTCCCATTTCTAAATATTTATTAACATCTACTCCAGTTGCTACTTCAGACTCATTCTTTACAAGTTTTAAATCTTTAGCAATTTTTAATGCTGTCAAAGGATGATCCCCAGTAATCATTAAAACTTTAATTCCTGCTTTCATACAAGTTTGAATGGAATCAATTGCTTCTTCCCTTATTGGATCAATAAATCCAACTACACCTTGAAATGTTAAGCCAGAAATATCTTTAGCTTCATATGTTCCTTTTTTAACAAATTTCTTTACTACTCCATCAGCAATGGCAATAACACGGTAGCCATCTTTTGCCAAAAGTTCATTTTGTTCTTTTAGTTTTGACACATTTAATTTAGCATCTTTATTGCCAATATTCATGTATTTAGTAAATTCTAATACTTTTTCTAAAGACCCTTTGACAGTACACCGAATTTCACCGTTCCTTTTATAAAATACTGCAGAGTATTTGTTTTGAGATTCATATGGAATTTTGTCAATTATTTCAATATCCTTAAATTCTGCTTTACTCTTTAATCCTAAGGCTAAAAATGCAATATCGATTGAGTCTCCGAAATATTGCCAGTTACCTTTGTTTTTTTCAAGTTTTGCTTCATTATTTATTGAACCAAGCAAAGCAATATTTTGAGCAATTTTAACTTCTGCCTTTCCTTGAGGATTTATTTCTCCCTCATCATTATATCCTACACCACTTATATCGAATTCACTACCATCTGGAGTAAGTATTTTTTTTGCAGTTTGTTTATTAATAGTAAGAGTTCCAGTTTTATCACTAGCTATAACTGTACAACTTCCAAGTGATTCTACAGAATTAAGTCTTTTGACAACTACACTTTCTTTAGCCATCTTATTAGAAGCAATAGTTAATGCCATAGTTAAAGCTAAAGGTAATCCTTCTGGCATAGCTGAAACTGACAATGCAATAACTGATAAAAATATCTCTGTAGCTGATTCATTTTTAGCAAACAAAATTAAAGCAATTATTATAGCAATTATAACAATTAAAGTGGTTATTTGTTTAGAAAATTTATTCATTCTAACTGTTAATGGCGAATCTTCATCACGTTTAGAAATTACATTATTAGCAATCTGCCCAATTTCTGTATTAATACCAACATCGGTTACTACCGCAATTGCTCTTCCTGTAGTAACAGTAGTTCCTGCATAAAGCATGTTTTTTCTTTCTGCTAAAGTTACATCAGAAGTTAGCTTGTCCGTCTCTTTAGTAACACTTACGCTTTCTCCGGTAAGAATAGATTCATCAATATGCAAATTATGAATTTCAATTAACCTAGCATCAGCTCCGATACGATCACCAGATTCTAAAAGCATTATATCGCCGACGACAAGTTCTTCAGATTCAACTTCTATCTCACGACCTTCTCTGATTATTCTTACTTTATCTTTAATCAATTCTTGCAAACTTTCAGCAGTTTTTTCAGCTTTCCATTCTTGGAATGTTCCTAAAAGCAAATCTACTAAAATAATAAAAGCTATCGCTAGAGCATCGATAATTTCCCCGATAATTAAAGAAAAAACAACAGTTACTATTAAAAGTATTACTATTGGGTCTTTAATCTGCCGAAAAAATATCTTTACTATATTATCACTTTTTTTCTTTGGCAAAACATTTAAGCCATATTTTTCTTTATGTTCTATAACTTTTTTGTTGGTAAGTCCTTTTTTATCAACATCCAGTTTTTTTAAGACTTCCTCAACACTTAATAAATACCATTTATCTTTCATTTTTTCCCTCACTATTGTAATAATATAGTATCATATTATTGATATTTTAGCAATTTACAAATTTATTTTTCATATTCATCATAATAGTTATATCTTTTATCATCTTTTATATATCCCATTACTTGATTAATATTTATATTTTCAACACTCTTAAAAATATTATATTCAACAAATTTATTGGTTTCTCGCAGTTTTTTTATCAGTTCTTTTACTTCTGCTCTTTTTGAATCTTCTTGTTTCAAAGGACAAGCACAGTTAATAAACTTTAACTCATTATAATTACACCAGTTAATAATTGCGGATTCTCTAACTAAATACAGTGGACGAATAAGTTCCATGCCTAAAAAATTCTTACTTTTTATTTTCGGCAGCATACTAACCATTTCGCCATTATATAAAATTCCTAGCATTATGGTTTCGATAACATCATTATAATGGTGTCCCAAAGCTATTTTATTACATCCAAGCTCTTGAGCATATCTATATAGATAACCTCTACGCATTCTAGCACACATATAACAAGGTGATTTTACTCCCATATTTTGCAAAGACGCAAAAATATCACTTTCAAAAACACGAATTGGAACTCCAAGTAAATCAGCATTTTTCTTTATTTTTTCCAAATTATCTTTGCTATATCCTGGATTCATAACAATGAATTCTAAATTAAATTTAATCTTACCATGTCTTTTTAGCTCTTGCATACATTTAGCAAGTAAAAATGAATCTTTACCACCACTTATACATATAGCTATTTTATCTCCATCTTTAATTAAATCATACATGGTAACAGCTTTTGTAAATTTACGCCATATATCTTTACGATATGTTTTTATAATACTTCTTTCAATATCACTTTGCATATAAACCATCATTCCTTTCACTTCGTTCAAGGCACATATAGTCATGAAAATAATTTATATTTTCATGACTATTAACTTTTGATACAAAACACCGCAATTTAATATTGTTTTCAAAGCCAAAACTTCTAGTTTTTATTCAACAATGTCTAATTCATTATTTTTGATATGTTCAATAAATCTTTCTTTAAATGTTTGTAATTCCTTTTGTTCTAAAGTTTTAGTATCGCTTCCTAATACATATCTTATTGTATAACGATTTTCATACGTACCAATTAAAGAATACTCATTAATCAATTTGCTTTTAAATTCATCTAAAACATTTTTTAAATAATCATACTTTTTATCTTTTGGCATAATTATTGTATAATCCAGTTCAACAATTGGATATTTGCTCACTTCAATTGCTACTTTATCTTCTTTTTCTATTTGAACGTATTTATCAAAGTCTATGTCAATAGTAATAACACTTTTTTTCTTAGCTAATTTATTTGTTATAGCTTTAGATAAAACATTTATTTCGCCGATTTTGGTGTTATTAACATTGATTATTTTACCTAATTGTTCATCATAATACTTTCTTTCATAAACGTTATTAGTTAAAGTAATATCTTTATTTTTTAATATTTTAAATAAATACTTTACTACTTCTTTTGCTCGCATATAATTATTTTCAATGTTCTTTTCATCATCTGCTAGAATTATGCTTAACACTCTTTTATTGGCATTATTTTCGATTATTGTTCCAATTTCAAATATATCAAACTTAGAAAAGTTTTTGAAATTTAGTTTAACTATATTTAGTAAAGAGAAACTTAAATCATCACGAAGAATATTATTTTCGCTTTTACCTATAAGTTTTATTCCATCTTTTTTTACTCCAAGTTCTTTTAATAATTCACTATCATACCAAATATAACTGTTTACTTCATGCATATCGTATTTAGTTGCTAACAATTCTTTAACATCGTATTCTTGAGAGAATATAGTTTCATGTTCTACACCATCAAATTCTATTTTTAATGGAGTTGCTTCAAAGTTTTCTAAGCCATACATTCTAGCTATTTCTTCAATTAAATCTTCTTCAATGTTGATATCTTTGCTATGTCTAAAAGTTGGCACTTCTACTTCATAAGTATCCGTGGTAGTATTAACTTTAAATTCTAGCGACTTCAAAATATCTTCAACTGTCTTGTCTTCAAGAGTTACTCCCATGTATGTTGCTAATAAACTTTTCTTTAAGCTGATATGTCCAACATCTAATTTGGTTGGATAAATATCAGTTAGATTAGAAGCTATTTTCAATTTAGGATTTTCTTGGCGTAACAAATAAAGAGTTCTTTTTAAAGCAAGTGTTGTCATATTAGGGTCAAGCGATTTTTCATAACGTGCAGAAGCTTCTGTCCTAAGTCCTAATGCTGCAGCGGTTCGACGTACGGATGCAGCATTAAAAGTTGCAGATTCAAAGAATACTTTAGTAGTATCACTAAGAATTTCGCTATCTAAACCTCCCATAACTCCAGCAATCCCAAAGTATTTATCGCCGTTTTTAATCATTAGCATATCACTGGTCAAGTTCCTTTTAATACCATCTAAAGTAGTATAAGTATCGCCGTCTTTAGCTCGACCTACTTCGATACTAGAAACAACTCGCGAATCAAAAGCATGCATTGGTTGACCAAGCTCTAACATAATATAATTAGTTATATCAACTAAAAGGGATATTGAACGCATTCCTACATAATATAAAAATATTTGCATATCAAGAGGAGTTTGGTTATTAGTTATATTGTCTACTTTTAAAGCAGAATAACGATAACATAATTCTGGATCTTTAATCGATACTTCCAAATCTGTTTGGTCGTTTGGAACATCTTCTATATCTAGAGGTAGTAATTCATGGTTGGTAATTGCAGCTATTTCTCGAGCAATTCCATAATGTCCCCATAAATCAGGTCGATTGGTAAGAGATTTATTATCGATTTCTACAATTATATCATTTATTGGTAAAAAATCTTTAATATCCATACCTATTATAGCATCATCAGGTAGCTCAATTATGCCATCGTGATTATCAGATATCCCCAACTCTCTTCCACTACAGCACATACCATTAGATAATACTCCACGTAAAGGACGAGCTTTTATTTCAACTCCATCGATGTGTCCTCCTACCTTTATATAAGCGGTTTTTAACCCAACACGAACGTTCGGTGCTCCACAAACTACTTGAATATATTCTTTTTCACCACAGTCAACTTTTAAAACATGCATGTGGTCACTGTCAGGATGTTTTTCACATTCTTTTATTTGTGCAATAACTATATTATCAATATTATTTCCTACACATGTTACATTTTCTACTTCAGCTGTTCTTAATGTAAACGTATTCCATATATTTAACCAATCAATTTCTTCACTATTTTTTATGTGACTTTTTAATTTATTACAAGATAATTTCATTTTTACCTCCTTAGCGAATATCGTAGTCTTTTAAAGATCTAAGATCTCCTGAATTTA
>CAZEMQ010000008.1:0-16892 GCA_964513435.1 uncultured Muribaculaceae bacterium | reverse complement strand
GCACGAACTTTTGATAGAAATCAATCAGAAATGATTGGTTTTTTCGTTTATATGAAAAAATCAACCTAGAAGAAAGGTGGTGTTTATGATTAATGTAATTAAACAAGAAATTGATATGGAGGAATCTTTAAGAAAAAGATTAGAGATTATCTGTGATTTTTGTAATGCTACTCCAACATTTATAAATGGTAGTATAAGAAGATGTTAGTGCTAATATAAAAAAAGCACTAGAAATAGCTAGTAAAAAATCTAGTGAACTCGATAAAAGTACTGCTGATATTAAGGACACAGTCAATAACCTTAAAAAAGCACCAATAGTTAAAAATACCTATACTATTTCCGCAAACGATAAAAATAAAATTTTAGAATATATTGATAAAGCCCAACAAACAAACACTGATTTCAAACGAACTGAAAAACTATCAGTAATATTGAATAATGTTGATACTGAACTAGAGGAAAATAGAGAAAAAATTAAAATACTAACCGAAGACAATGAAGCATTATCTCTTAAAGTAGATGCTCTATCTAAAAATATTGATAATAAAAACAAAGAGATTAAAGAATTGAAAAAAGATAATAAACATCTTGAAGAACTAGTAAATCATTTTAAAGATTTATTTGATAGATTAATCAACTTTATCAAACATAAAATACTTGGAAAAGACAAAGAGCGTGAAGATTGCTGGGAATTTTCAAAAGACTTATATGAGCATGGAATATTTAGTGAAAAAACAATTACTGACATAAAAGAAGATTATAATTGGAGCAAAGAATATGATAAAAACAAAGATCATGATGACTTTGTTTTAGAAATATACTGTTTCTAAATCTTTTTATATGAAAAAAAGTTATCATAATTGACAACCTTTATGGTACTACTAACTAATTTTTTTGGTCTTTATACTTTTAAAATTGCTTATTTTGGTAGTAATAAATTCAAGAAATTGCTCTAGCAAGGCATAAACAATTAAAGGTCAAAAAATCACAAAAATTACGGCATCTACACATTTTGGAAAAGCACTATAATTAAGTTCTAGTATTTCTGTACTAAAACCAAAATTAGAATCAATATAAAGTGCTTTTACTGAAAAAATAAAAATTAATAGCCCACCAATAATGGAAACAGTTTTTATTATGCTTATCTATAATCGTTTATCATTATAACAACATTCTTTAAAATATTAGTGATTAATCCTATTGATTATTATTTTTCTCTTTTTTTAGTCAAAACAAACGGTTTATCATTTTTATCTTTAGTAAGAGTGCCATTAAAACATAATTCTTTAGCACGATCATTATAAAATCCACTAACAATTTCTGTTAATTCCCAATCATATTTTTCTATTATTGGTTGAAACATCGGCAATTTATAATCAGCTAGTGTTATAAGAGGTTTAGTAGTACCTAAAAATTGCATAGATGCTTCGACCATCCTAGTACCTAAATGCTGTCCTCTAACTTGATTTGATACATACAATGTACAAATTTTCTTCTCTTCCTCATCGCTTTTTAAACATGACATAGCCAATATTTTATCTTTATCTTCTTCAGATCTAGCGAATAATATCTCTCCATTAGGTGTAAATATTCTAGGTAATTGCTTTTTAAAATACCATTCTTTGTGATTAGGATAATCTTCGCAAATAAAATCAGTGATATCATAAATTTTTGCGGCTAAATCCATAAATTCTTTGTCATTTAATTTACCAATATAACTTTTTAAACTTTCAATATTAATCAATACATCCCCTCCATTAAAATAATTTACCTAGTATAATATCACTTTTTTAATTTATATGCAATAAAAAAGAATAGCATTAAACTATTACTTCTATTCTAATTCCTAAAACGCCATATTCTTTTTGTTTTTCTGGAGTATAAAATTGTTCTAATACATTAATTAAATCTTCTTTTGTCATAGAATTATCAGCTAAGTCTGAAATATCAAAATCTTCAAACATTTCTTCAAAAGAATTATATCTTAATAATCCTACAACTTTAGCATTAAATGATTCATCTAAGTTTGGTTCTTTTAAAAATTTAATAGTATCTCCTAATTTTATTTTTTGACGTTTTTCGTCGTATAACCTTATTTCGATTTTCTTAGTACCATGTAAGATAAAATCATAATATTCTGGTTGTAATTTCATTTCATGCATTTTATTTCCTCTTTCTTTCAATACCTTTTTTCAAAATTAATTGTTTTTGTTGCTTTGGGTTGTTACAAATATTTCCGTCTAAACTAAAGGCTTTATCCCATTCGTTTATTACATCATATAAAGGATTGTTTTCGTAAATATATGAATAGTATTGTGGTAAATTAATATTTGGGTCTATTTTCCTCATATCTTTTAAAGTTAAATATTCTATAAACTCTGTTACATCATATAATTTCAAAGCACAACATCTTTGAAAATTACGACCATAATAATCTACAATTTCATGACCATCAGGACGTTTATCATAACCAGTAGCCTTTAAGATTTGAGATGTATTACCTTTTATAATATCAGATACTTTCATATAACCAATAATTGCTTTATCTTCTTTGGCTGAATACACGTAAATTTTTTTGTCTAAATCCTGATCTTTTAAAGGCGATTTTCTAAATTCATATCCTTTAGTTTCATCAAAGATTTGTCTAGCATAATAACTCATAATTGACATTACAATAATCTTGTTTTTTTGGTATTTATTCATATAAATTCTCCCTTAAACGTTTGTTATTATATCATAAAACTATTAATAGTACAATAATTATACCATTTTGATTGTGCATAAACTATTCCCAAATGGCTATAAAAGTATTATAATATAGATAGTGATTGATTCATAAATCAAATCCTTATGGAAAAGTTGCAGATAACTTTCTCAACGGCATCATAGGGAAATTAGTTGAACTAGAGATAGTTCGTTTTTATATGTTTTAAGAGTCTGAAAAAGTATTTTAATCTAAGAAATATAAATTGATATAATTTATTATATTTAATACATTTAAATTAAATATTATTTGTAAATAATCAAATGACAATCAAATAAGAATTCCCTTTATTTATAAGGGGTATATACTTTTTTTGTTTTTTTTAATTTTTCTTATCAAATAAGATTATACTATAATTAATATCAAAAATAAATGTGTTATCAAAAGATTATTTATTTTTACAAGACATTCGTTATAAAATATTGTTAATGATTGCTTCATATATCGATTACCTTTGGAAAAAGTTGTGGATAACTTCCTCAACGGCACCATTGAGAAATCTGTTCGAAAAGCACGAACTTTTGATAGAAATCAATCAGAAATGATTGGTTTTTTCGTTTATATGAGAACAAAGAAAATATCAAAGCTGAGTATGGTATGCAGATTTTAAAGGAGCTTTCAAAAGAATTGAGAAAATTTTAGGTTCTGGCTTTTCAGTATCAAATCTCCAATACATGCGAAGTTTTTATCTTAAATACCCAAAACAACAGACACTGTCTGTTAAATTGAGTTGGTCGCATTATTGTAAATTATTATTCTAATGAAATCTATATTAATAGATTGGATGAAAGGATTAAATTAACAGAATTAGAAAATTACTAGAACAGCTTTAATCTCACAATAAAGAGAGAAATTTTATTTTTTCATTCTTTATTGTTAGTTTCTATATTTAAATTGACAAAAGTTGAATTAGATTGTAAAATGAAAAAAGTATTGTACTAACTTATTGAGGAGGTTTAAATAAAATGATAATAAAATTGTTAAAGTCACTAAGAGAATATAAGTGGGTATCTTTATTATCGCCATTTTTTGTTTCTTTAGAGGTTATTTTAGAAGTTGTTATTCCGCTTTTAATGGCAAATTTAATTGATGAAGGAGTATATAATGGAGACATGAATTTTGTTTTTAAAATTGGTTTCCAATTAGTTTTGTGTGCTATACTGTCTTTAATTTTTGGTATGCTTTCTGGTATATTTGCGGCGAAGGCATCATCAGGATTTGCTAAAAATTTAAGGGAAGATTTGTATTTTAAAGTTCAAGATTTTTCTTTTGCAAATATTGATAAGTTTTCTACAAGTAGTTTAGTAACTAGACTTACAACAGATGTAACTAATTTACAAAATGCTTATCAAATGATTATTAGAATTGCAGTAAGAGCTCCATTAATGTTAATTATTACTCTTTGTTTTGCTTTTTCAGTTAATGTCAAGTTGTCTTTGATATATTTGATTTTAGTGCCAATACTAGGAGTGGGATTGTTTACTATTGCAATTAAAGTCCATCCACTTATGGATAAAGTATTTAAAAAATATGATGGTTTGAATAATGTAGTTGAAGAAAATGTTTCAGGGATTAGAGTTGTAAAGTCATATGTTTTAGAAGATAGAGAGATAACCAAATTTAAGAAAGTATCTCAAGAGATATACCAAGACTTTAGTAGGGCTGAAAAAATTATTGCTTTAAATAATCCTTTGATGCAATTTTCTATTTATATTTGTATTTTGCTTATTTCTTGGGTTGGAGCGAGAATAGTTGTTTTATCCAATATGGTAGAGCTTAGTACTGGTGAACTTATGACTATGTTCACTTATGCTATTCAAATATTATCTAGTTTGATGATGTTATCAATGATTTTTGTTATGATTACTATTTCAATTGCTTCTGCTAAAAGAATAGTTGAGGTATTAGATGAAGTGCCAACGATTAAGAATAAGAAAAATTCAATAATGGAAGTTAAAAATGGAGCAATAAAGTTTAAAAATGTTAGTTTTAGTTATGTTGGGAATAAAGATAAAGAGTGTTTGAAGAAAATAAATTTAGATATAAAATCAGGAGAAATGATTGGAATTATCGGCGGAACTGGTAGTGGTAAATCTAGTTTGGTCAATCTAATTCCTCGTCTTTACGATGTAACTGAAGGTACTTTGTCTGTCGGTGGCATAGATGTTAAAGATTATGATATTAAAACTCTTAGAGAAAGTGTAGCTTGTGTTTTACAAAAAAATGTATTATTTTCAGGGACAATTTCTGAAAATATTCGTTGGGGAGATGAAAATGCTAGTGATGAAGAGGTTATTCGAGTTTGTAAATTAGCTCAAGCTGATGAATTTGTTAGTAAATTTCCAAAAGGATATGATACCTATATCGAAGAGGGAGGTACAAATGTTTCTGGAGGACAAAAACAAAGATTATGTATTGCCAGAGCATTACTTAGAAAACCAAAAATATTAATATTAGATGATTCGACATCTGCGGTAGATACAAAGACTGATAGTTTAATTCAAAAAGCCTTTAAAAAAGAAATACCAGATACAACTAAAATAATTATTGCTCAAAGAATATCCTCAGTAGAAAATTGTGATAAGATTATTGTTATGGATAATGGAAAAATAAATGGTATTGGAACTCATCAAGAGTTATTAAAAAACAATGCTATTTATAAAGAAGTGTACACTTCACAAATGAAAGGGAGTGAATAAATGGCTACTAAAAAGATAAAAAAAGGAACTTTAAAAAGATTACTAGGTTATATAAAACGTAATTATAAAAAATCATTTGTAATAGTATTTATATGTATTATAGTTAGTTCAGTTGTAAGTGTAGTTAGTTCTTTATTTTTACAAACTTTAATAGATGATTATATTACTCCTTTATTAGGGGATGCAAATCCAGTTTTTAACGGCTTATTTAAAATATTACTTTTAATGGCTTTTATTTATATACTAGGTATTTTATCTTCTTATATATATAATAGATTAATGGTAGTTATTGCTCAAGGAATACTAAGAGATATTCGAAATGATATGTTTGCTAAAATGGAAAAATTACCAATTAGATATTTTGATACTAATACTCATGGGGATATTATGAGTAGATATACTAACGATACAGATACACTAAGACAAATGTTATCACAAAGTTTGCCACAAGTTATTTCATCAGTATTTAGTATTGTAGCTATATTTTGTTCAATGATTTATCTAAATATTTATTTAACTGTATTTGTTGTGATATTTACTTTGTTTACTGTAGTTATTACTAGATCTATTGCTTCAAAAAGTTCTAAATATTTCTTAAAACAACAAAATTCTTTGGGTAAAGTTAATGGTTATATCGAAGAGATGTTAAACGGGCAAAAAGTAATAAAAGTTTTTACTCATGAGGAAGTTGCTAAAAAAGATTTTCAAAAATTAAATAATAGTTTAAATGATAATATGTATCGAGCTAATAAGTTTGTCAATATTTTAATGCCAATTGCTAATAATTTAGGTAATTTGCAATATGTTTTTATAGCGATTATTGGAACTGTTTTAACTCTTAATGGAACTATTGCTTTAAGTATTGGAACTATTGTTTCGTTTTTACAACTTACTAGAAACTTTACTCAACCAATTAATCAAGTTATGAATCAATTTAATTCAATTATCATGGCTTTAGCTGGGGCTAGTAGAATATTTGATATGATGGATGAAAAAGCTGAAGAAGATGATGGTTTTGTTACTTTAACTAAAATAACAAAAGATAAAAAAGGAAATATAACGGAATCAAGTGATTATACTGGATTATGGGCTTGGAAATATCCACGGAAAGATGGTTTTGAATATATAGAACTAAAAGGTCATATTGAATTTGAAAATGTTAATTTTGGTTATACACCAGAAAAAGAAATTTTACATGAGATTTCTTTATATGCTAAACCAGGTCAAAAGATTGCTTTTGTGGGAGCAACTGGAGCAGGTAAGACAACAATAACTAATTTGTTAAATCGTTTTTATGATATTAATTCAGGAGAGATACGTTATGATGGTATCAACATTAATGAAATAAAGAAAAGTGATTTGAGAAGAAGTTTAGGAATGGTTTTACAAGATACTAATCTTTTCACTGGAACTATAAAAGAAAATATAAAATATGGTAATGCGAATGCAACTGATGAAGAAGTAATTGCTGCTGCTAAGTTAGCTAACGCTCATCAATTTATCCAGTTATTACCTAAAGGATATGACACTATTTTAAGTGCTAATGGAACTCAAATTTCTCAAGGTCAAAGGCAGCTGTTGGCTATTGCAAGATGTGCTATTAATAATCCCCCAGTTATGATTTTAGATGAAGCTACATCATCAATCGATACAAGAACGGAAAAAATTGTTGGTGCTGGGATGGATAAATTGATGGAAGGAAGAACCGTTTTAGTTATTGCCCATCGTTTGTCAACTGTTAGAAACTCAAAAGCTATTATGGTAATGGATCATGGACGCATTATTGAAAGAGGAGACCATCAGGAATTAATCGATCAAAAAGGACAATATTATCAACTTTATACTGGAGCTTTTGAACTAGAATAAATAAGTATAGATTTTATTCCTCAAATTTGATAGAATTATAGAGGGTGGAGTAATATATGGAAAAGATAAATAAACAACGTCGAGATTATCTATCTTGGGATGAATATTTTATGGGAGTGGCTAGTTTGTCTGCTCTTAGGAGTAAAGATCCAAGTACGCAAGTGGGAGCTTGCATTGTCAGTAGTGATAATAGAATTCTTTCAGTAGGTTATAATGGGGCTCCGAATGGTTTCAAAGATGATTATTTCCCTTGGGAAAGAGAAGGAGATAGTCTTAATACTAAGTATTTGTATGTTTGTCATGCCGAGATGAATGCGATACTTAATTTCCGAGGACATCGAAAAGATTTTGAAGGTTCTAAATTATATGTTGCATTGTTTCCTTGTAATGAATGTGCAAAAGCAATCATTCAATGTGGAATTAAAGAAGTAATATATTTGAGTGACAAGTATCATGATGATAAACAATGGATTGCTTCAAGATGTTTGTTTGATAGTTGTGGAGTAAGGTATCATCAATTAAGATTAGATGAAGATAAAAATATAAACATTTCATTAAAAAATTAAAATAAAAAGGAGTATGCTTATGGCAAAAACTAATAAGGATAATATTTTAAATGAATTGACTCCTGAAGATATTGAAGATGTTATTTTGCCAATGTTAAAGTCAGAAAAGAAGAAAAAGGAAGCAGAGCGACCATACATAGTTGAAAGACATATATCCAAAAAGAAAGTAGTTGCTTTAGTATTCTTATTAATTTTTATGGGAGTTGGAATATTTTCTGGAGTAAAGGTTTTAGCATGGAAACTAGATTCTGATAGTACTTATGCTCAAATCGAGTTGATTAATAACAATACTACAATTGAAGAAGTTGAAGATAGTGATGCAACAGAGATTATTAATCCTCCATCAGAGGAGGATAGTTCTAATCCTTATTGGGATTATATAAAGATGAATTTAATAAATGTCGATTTTACTAATCTTTTAAGTATTAATAGTGATACTAAGGGTTGGATTCAAGTAAGTGGAACAAATATTAATTATCCTTTTGTTCAAACAACAGATAATGAATATTATCTGACGAGAGATTACAATAAAAAGAAAAACTCTGCTGGTTGGGTATATATGGATTATCGTAACGATATCAATAACTTAGATAGAAATACTATTTTATATGCTCATGGTAGATTAAATGGAACTATGTTTGGTTCATTAAAAAATATTTTTTCAAGTGATTGGTTTGATGATGTTTCAAATCATGTCATTAAAATGTCAACCTTAACTGAAAATACATTGTGGCAAGTATTTAGTGTTTATCATATTCCTACAACTAGTGATTATTTAAAAGTAGATTTTAGTAGTGATGCTGAGTTCTTAGAATTTATTGAAATGTTAGAAAATAGAAGTCAGTATGATTTCAATGTTGAACTTAATGCTGATGATAAAATAATTACGCTTTCTACTTGTTATAATGAAGATGAAAGAGTAGTGTTACATGCAAAATTAATAAAGAAAGAGGCTAGATGATGATTGAAGAGTTAAAAAAACGTAAAGGCTTTATTGCAGCTTTAGACCAAAGTGGAGGAAGTAGCAAAAAAACTTTGGCAAATTATGGAATTACGGAGGAATTAATTACTAACGATGAAGTAATGTTTGATTATATTCATGAAATGCGTTCAAGAATTATTAGTAATGATAATTTTAATGACAAATATATTTTGGGAGTAATTCTTTTCAAGAATACAATGGAAAGAGATATTAATGGAATAAATACAGTTAAGTATTTGCAAGATAAAAATATTCCGGCATTTTTAAAAATAGATTTAGGATTAGATACTGAAGCTGATGGAGTGTCAATGATGCGAGATATTCCTAATTTAGATGAAATTTTAGATGAAGCTTTAAAATATGGAATAATTGGTACTAAAATGCGTAGTGTTATCAAAGAATATAATGAATTTGGTATTAAAAGAGCAGTTGATCAACAATTCAATTTGGCAAAAAAAATAATTGCTAAAGGTTTAGTACCTATTATTGAACCAGAAGTAGATATTAATGCTTCAGATAAAAAAAGAATAGAATCATATTTAAAAACAGAAATTACAAAACATTTAGCTAAAATGTCTAAAGAAGATTATGTAATGTTTAAATTTACCATTCCAGAAGTGCCAAACTTTTATGACTCTTTATTGCATTTTAAAAATGTCGTAAGAATTGTAGCTTTGTCTGGTGGTTATGACCAAGCTAAAGCATGTGAGTTATTAGCTCAAAATAAAAAAATGACAGCAAGTTTTTCTAGGGCTTTACTAGAAGGATTAAACGTAAATCAAAGTGATAGTGAATTTTCAGAAGTTTTAACATCTTCAATTACCAATATCTATAATGCATCAGTAAAAAAACATTTGTAGATAAGATATATTTAATGGTACTTTACACTTCAGTGTAAAGTATTTTTGTTTTTAGCATTTGTTTATGTAATTTTCAAGTATTCGTGATAATATAGATATCTCGAAAGGGGAAATTGAGATGCAAGAAATGGCTAAAATTATTGAAACATTAAAGAATGTAACGGGTATTCAAAGTGAATATATTATGTTATTTATAATTAGCATAATGGCTGTTATGGTAGTCAAGTTTATTAATAAAATAATTAATCACTTATATGATGGAAATAAACATTCTGGAAGAGAGGTATTTAAGTTTAATCAACGGAGCAATTTAATTGCTAACATAATTTTGATACTTATTATATTTATTATTTGGGAAGGTTATTTAGATAATGTTGTAACAATTATTAGTTTTATTTCTGCTGGAGCTACAATTGCATTAAGAGAAGTAATACTAAACCTCTTTGCGGGTATCTATATTAAAGCAGCAAAGCCTTTTGTTGTTGAGGATAGAATTGAAGTTGGTAATGTTAAAGGTGATGTTGTGTTAATATCATCGATGAGTTTTAAAGTACTAGAAATTGGTAATCGTCTTAACGGAGAACAAAGTAATGGGATTATTGTCAATGTTCCTAATTCGCAAATTTTTTCAAATTCTTTAAAAAATTACACAACAGCATTTAAATATATTTGGACAGAACTAAAAGTAAATGTCGATTTAGAATCTGATATTGAAGCTCAAAAAAGAGAATTATATAAAATAGTAAATATGAATAATGTAATTAAAACAATACCTAAAAAGATGGATAAAGCAGTTATGTCTGCTAGTGGTAATTATCGAATTTATTACAACAACTTAAAGCCAATTATATACACAGAATATATTGATAATCATATTGAATTTTGTATAAGATTTTTAGTGCATCCTAAAAAAGAAAGAAATGTTTTAAATGATTTGTGGATAGCAATTATTAAAGCTAGCCAAAGAGGTGCGATAAAACTTTACAAAAAATCGTAAATAATCAAAAATAGGTGTTATTTGGAAGTTAGTTTTGATATAATTTAAGTGGGGAAATATAAATGGATAAAATTATAAAAAATGTTTTAAACAAACTAACTGATAATGGTTTTGAAGCCTTTCTAGTCGGTGGCTATGTGAGGGATACTTTACTTGGTATTAAAACGTATGATGTAGATATTTGTACATCAGCTTTACCTAAAGATATTTATGCTATTTTTAATATTGCTTCAAATAATTATGGGGGAGCCAATATGAAGATAGGAAACTATAATATTGATATTACAACTTATAGAGAAGAAGGAAAATATAACAATCGTCGTCCGGAAGAAGTAAAGTATATAACTGATTTAAGTAAAGATTTAGAAAGAAGAGATTTTACTATTAATGCAATAGTGATGGATTGTAATGGTGCAGTAATAGATTTATTAAATGGTGTAGAAGATTTAAATAATCAAGTAATAAAAATGATTGGTAACCAAGATAAAAGACTTAAAGATGACCCTCTTAGAATATTAAGAGCTATTCGTTTTGCAACTGTTCTAAACTTTCAAATAGATAAGAAATTATATCAAGCGATGAAGGATAATAAAAATCAAATTGAAACGCTTTCTAAAGAGAAAATTCGTAGTGAATTAGATAAAATATTGCGAAGTCCTAATTTTAAAAAAGGATTAGATATGATACAAGATTTACAAATAGATAAAATAATTGGCTTGGAATATAAAGATGTTATCTATACAGAAGATTTATTAGGAATGTATTTACAAATAAAAGTTGCTGATATACCATTTACAAATAATGAAAAAAGCAATATAATTAGAATTACCGAGGTAGTAAATAAAGGTGTAATAAATTACGAAACTTTGTTTAAATATGGTTTGTATATAAACATTGTTGCAGGTATGGTACTTAATATAAGTGCTAAAAAAATTAATATGATGTATAAAAAGATGCCAATAAAAGACCGTGGGGATATAGCGATTGATAGTAAGGAAATAATGGCTATATTAAATATAAAGCCTAGTAAAGTATTAAAAGATATTTACAGTGATTTAATAACAGAGATATTATCTGGAAGATTAAAAAATAAAAAGGCTGATATAAAAAAATATTTATTAAAAAGGAAGTGAGTAAAAATGTTTAAAGATAATAAAAAGTTGGTGGCAGAAACAATATTTATTAAAGAAGCCCTAAAAGAAAATTTATCTTTAAATGAATTTTTATTGTTACTTTATTTTGATAATTCCTTTGATTTAGTATTTGATATTAAAATTGTTGCTAAAACATTGAATATGAGTGAAGATAGTGTTTTAGAAGCTTATAGTAATTTGATGAAAAAAAAGCTTATTAAAGTTAAAGCTGAAAAAGATGGTTATGGTAAGATAATTGAGAAAGTATGTTTAGATAATTTTTATGATGAAATAAGAAATGATACTAGGAATAAAGAAAAAGAAAATAGTAAGGAGGATATATTTAGTATATTTGAAAGTAGTTTTGGAAGATCTTTATCACCGATGGATTATGAAATTGTTAATGCTTGGATAGATAAAGGGTTTAGTGAAGAGTTAGTAATTGCTGCTTTGAATGAAGCTGTGTATAATGGAGTTTTAAATTTACGGTATATTGATAAAGTTTTATATGAATGGAATAGAAAAGGATATAAAAATGTTGATGATATAAATAATGGACGTAAAGAAGAAAGACAAAATGATAAATTATTCGAAACAGGTATACTAAATTTTGATTGGTTAAATGAAAAGTAATGAAGTATTAGAATTATTAGATAAATTATTTCCTGATGCAAGGTGTGAATTAAATTACAATAAAGATTATGAGTTATTGATAGCTACTATTTTATCTGCTCAAAGTACTGATAAAAGGGTAAATACAGTAACTCCTATTTTATTTGAAAAATATGACATTTTTTCTTTGGCAGAAGCACTTGAAAAAGATATTGAAAAAATTATTTATCCTGTTGGTACTTATAAAAGAAAAGCTGAATATATTGTTGGGGTTGCAAAATCTTTAGTTAGAGATTACAATGGTATTGTTCCTAATAATAGAGAATATCTAGAAAGTCTTCCTGGTGTTGGAAGAAAAACATGTAATGTAGTATTATCAAATATATATAATGTTCCTGCTATTGCTGTAGATACCCATGTATCACGCGTATCAAATCGATTGGGATTAAGCAAAAGTACAGATGTTACTAAAATTGAGAGAGATTTAATGAAATTTTTTCCAAAAGAAAAATGGAGTAAAACTCATAGGCAATTAGTTTTATTTGGTAGATATATTTGCAAAAGTCAAAAGCCAGATTGTCAGAAATGTCCGTTTTATAAATGTAAATATATAATGGAAAAAGAATAATTAAAAATAAACATTTAAAAAACCAAGGAATCAAACCTTGATTTTTTTATTCTAATCCAGTATCTTGGTTATTATTATTATTGTTGTTATTGTTGTTGTTACCAAATGATGAATTATTGTTATTGTTTTCCTCTTCAGGATTTATCATATCTCCAATGTTAGAATCCATTCCTAAATTTACTTCTATTTCTAGACCATCACTCATATTATTAGTAAATATTGAGTACGCTGCCTTAATTACATATGTGACAGATCCTGTATCAGTAGTTGTGAGACTTGTAGATGTTCCCTCAGTTCTTCCGACGAGAGTTAAATTGCCACTGCTATCTTTTTTATAAATGTTATATCCGAGAGTACCAATATAAGTATTATTATATGATATTCGTTGTTCATAATATTTACTTGCTACATTGTCATAATAAGTATTGAAGTAGTTTTGTAAGTAGCTAGTATTTATAGCGTCTGGAGTAGCAATAGCATCCCAAGAAAGTGTTAGAACTGTTCCATCAAATGTGTAATCACCATTAGTTGGAGTATCTAATTTAGCAAACCTAGTTGATACATCGGTTGGTTCTGTTCCTTCTTTGAATTTTTCGTAAGTTCGTAAGCTTGAAGGAGTGTATTCACTAGGTAATTGAGTAGGGAATGTTTCTCTTTCGATTTCAACAGTAACTATTCCACTGGGTACATCAAATGTTTGATTTGTCGAATAAACTTTTGTACCAACTGCTTTCATAATAGCAGCTCGAACTCTATTTCCGAGTGATACCGTAAGATAATGCTCAACGGTTGTAGTATCATAACCAACCCAAAGAGCAATCGAATATTCTGGTGAATAAGTTACATTCCAAGCATCTTTAGTTGCTGATGTTGGAATTCCCGCTGCTTCAGCTGCCGTTCTATCAACATTTGTTGTCCCAGATTTTGCAGCAATTGTTGTTCCACTGACAGATACACCACCAACACCACTTTCAGCTGCCGATACTAACATATCTGTAATTAAATATGCTGTTTCAGCACTCATTACTTTTACTTTTTCATATTTATATTCGTATACTTCTCCAGTTTCTATAATGGTAACTTCAGTATATGAATATGGTTCAATATAATATCCTCCACGTCCGAAAGCGGCATATGCAGCACTCATTTCTACTGGACTTATTCCTTCAAAACCTCCAATTGAAGCTGATTCATATAAATTATCTCCATAATCAATGCCTAAGCCATGAACGAAATCACTTATATAATTAGGATCTTCAGCATATACGGCTTGAAATGCTTTTAATGCCGGAATATTTCGGGATTGAATTAATGCCTCTCGCATTGTAATAAGCCCTGAGTATGTTCCATCTGAGTTCTTAATTGATGTTCCATCACTATAAGTTGTCTCTTCATCTAGGAAGAGGGTAGCTGGGGAACCATTTAGATACTCAATATAAGGACCATAGTCAAATATTGGCTTGGCGGTTGAACCTGGTTGCCTACGAACTGTTGCTCTATTTAAACCACGAGCTTGATAATTTCTACCTCCGGACAGAGCTACAATCGAGCCATCAACCGTACTAGTTATAACAATACTTTCTTGTAAGTAATCATCTGGGAATTCGTATAATTCACCAGTTTCTAATTGATTTAATACATCTTGAACATCAGCATCAATAGTTGTAACAATTTTCATTGGTATATTTCTCGGATCCATTCCAAGTCTATCAACTATTTCATCGACAATATAATCTATTACCGCTTGATTTGATCCATTTCCACTTTCTTGTACACTAACAAGTGATTCAATCGGAATATCTAAAACTGCTTCCTTTTCTTCTTCGGTTATATATCCGTGATTTACCATTAATGTTAAAACAGTTTCTTGACGAGTCCTTACTCCCTCAGGATTAGTATAAGGATTTAAAACCGCTGGATTTTGAAACATACCTGCTATAATGCTTGCTTCTGCTAAAGTTAAGTCTGAAACGGATTTGCCAAAGTAATATTGACAAGCTTGTTCAACGCCATAAATACCAGTAGTATTTACACTTGATGCTCCAGCAAACCACATTGTATTGACATAAAATTCTATTATTTCTTCTTTTGTGTAATTGCTTTCAACTTTAAATACAGCCATATAAATATCTGTAAATTTTCGAATAATACCTGCGAGACCTTCATCTTCAGAGTTGGTATAAACCTGTTTTACAAGTTGCATAGTAATTGTTGATGCTCCACCAGCACTACTATTACCCAGTAATTGACCAAAGGATGCTTTTAAGAAACGAGCAACATCTAAACCTTTATGTTGAAAAAAACGGGAGTCTTCAGTTGCAACAATAGCATCAACTAAAACTTGAGGAAGTTCATCATAAGTAACTAAAACTCTATCTTCAGCTCCCAACCGAGCTAATTCTGTAACTCCATCATTATAATATAAAACAGTAGATTCTTTAGAATATAGCTTGTCTTTATCAAAATCTGGTGATGATATTATGATATATAGAGCAAAAATCATAACCAAAGTTATAACAGCAATACCACATATCAAAAGTCCCGATAAAATAATAGTTTTAATTTTTTCTTTCTTACTTGAACTGGACTTTGTAGTCTTATTTTTATTCTTTTTCTTGATTTTTATTTTTCCTAATTTAATTTTTTTCATTCTATCCTCCAATCAAATTATCTAAAATACTTAAATAATCTAAACCTTTTAAACCTAATTTTACTTCATAAGCATTTTGTAATAAAAATTCATAAGGAATACTTTTGCGATTAGAATTATTTAAGAAATTTAAGAATGTATCCCCCATGAGTAAGAAATACTTATCATTCATGGCAATTAACAAAAACACAATCCCACCATGTTTAGCAATATTTTTAATGTGGTTAATTTGATGTTCATGAACATTACTCATTGGAAATGAAGTCTTATTCTTAGTTTCTTTTGCATCAAATTCAATGTAATAGCCTTTATATAACCCATTAAAGTCTAACGTTGATGGAGTTTTATAAAAACCATCTATTATTCTCTTACCAGAATTACTATAAGCTACTTTAGTAACTCCGATAGGAGTAGGTTTTTTATAAATATATGCTATATCATTTTCAATATAATAATCATTGGCTAATTCAATTAAATATTCTAAATCCATACCGCGATTACTATAATTAGTAATTTTGGTATATTCCTTTTTAATATTGTTAGGATATAACAAAATAAATCACCTTAATCATTATATCATATTTAGGGGGTAGTTGTAAATTCGTGTAGTTATTTACAGTTAAGTAATGACAAGTAATTATTTAAAATAAAAATCTTTTATTGTCGAATATAATGCAATGTAAAATATTATTTAGTAAAATAAGAGCGGTGGTAATCGTGAGAATAGAATATTTTATAAACGATATGCTTAGGAAAATTGACTATGCAATTATTAATACTTATTTAGTTGAAGAAGAAGATAATAATGGTGATATTGAGGCATGATAATCGTATAAAGTTTGTCGTAGAGTAATTAATACAAGAGATGGCATTAAACATAAAAGTTTCAATATTATTGAAATTATTTATAACGTGTCATTAAGTTTATTACTCATAAAATTATCCAGTTTAATAAGATTAAATATAATTTTTCTAATAGTTGCTAAATTTTTCAATAGATTGTACAACTTTTTTTGAGTTTTGTATAACGTCGAATCTTCTATGTAATAACCCTTTCGATAAAGACAAAACTTATAATGATGATGACCATAACTCAAACTCGTCACATATTGACAAACAAGGGTATATAGTTTAT
>CAZEMQ010000007.1:13259-19278 GCA_964513435.1 uncultured Muribaculaceae bacterium | reverse complement strand
ATACCATTACAATACCATGCAAATTTTATAGTGTCAAGAAAATATAAGAAATAAATAACCTGATGAGAAATCAAGTTATTTATTTAATCAAAGTTTACAATAAACCAAATAAATAAATTTCGATATTGAATTTTAAATAGAAATTTATTTATATCTAATTTAGTAACTTTAAATACAGGTTCATAACTATAAATACTATCCTTATTAAGAAAAAGTTCAAATTCATCAGGTCCTTGAAAGTTTGTTTCGCCGTAATTAATAAATTCAGTTATATCACGAGTATTATTAACTTCCAAGTTATTTAAAATATCAACATATTTTTCTATGGCAAAATCAAATGAGTATTCGCTATTATCTAACTTTGCTTTAATAGCAAGAAATATAATCGGTATATAATATTCTTCATCTTTTTTGCCATTTTTATATTCAGTATATTTTACTTTATCACGATAATATTCAAGATAGGCATTAGTCAAATCATTGCCTTTGTATTCAAAAACATAATCAGTTACTTTTAATTTAGTTGTTGTAACTTTATTCACATTAGCAGATTCCATTACTCCGCACCGCACTACTTGTTCAAATTGATGTGATGTTATCATGATACACCATTTAAAAGTTCTAAAATCTTTGGAACAAAAATAATTAATCCTACAATTGCTGAGCCAATTGCAAACACTAATACTCCACCAGCAGATACATCTTTTGCTAGCTTTGCTCGAGGATCTTTTTTAGGCATTGCAATATCTACAACTTGTTCAATAGCAGTATTGAACATTTCACCACCAATAACTAAAGCAAACCAACTTATACAAACGAGCCATTCAATACGACTAATTTTAAAAATAAATCCCATAACTATAACTATAGCCATAATCGTAAAATGGATTTTCATATTACGTTCAGTCCAAAAAGATGAACCAATCCCTTTAAAAGCATACTTAAAACTATTAATTAATTTCTTGTTTTTCATAACTAATCACACTATAATTTTATCATTAAAAGCCATAAATAACAACAAATTATCTTTATACTAGAATTATTTGTTTATAGTTTATTTAGATAAAGTTTATATTACGATGCACAATAAGAAAAGAGCTGTCAAAAACTAATTCGACAGCTCTTTTTTACTCTATTGTTATAAGTTCGTATTCGCGTGTACCTACTCCAAGCTCTTCTGCTACTTCAACAGTATGTATCCCATGAAGAGATTCAATTCTTTCGATAAGTTTATCTTTACCAGAATCGGTACTATTATAAACTAAATCTAGGCAAGCTTGGTCAATAGCTACTGGATCAAGACTTGCGAGAATACCTATATCAGACATACATGGAGCTGAAGCATTACAGTCACAATCACAATCAACAGAAATATCTTTCATAACGTTAATAAATGCCATATTGCCATTAAAATAATTAACTACACTTGATGCCGCATCTGCCATTGCTTCTAAGAATTTATCTTGTTCTGGCAAATGATCAAATAACTTGTATTGATCATTAGTAACACCAGCAGTATGAATTAAAGTCTTACCAGCAGAAGATGCACAACCAATCGAAAGTTGCTTTAAAGCTCCACCATAACCTCCCATTGCATGACCTTTAAAGTGTGATAAAACTAACATTGAATCATAGTTAACCATGTTTTTACCAACATAATTTTTATGTAAAATCTTTCCATTTGGAATATCTAACTCTAAATCTGGACCTTCAGCATCCATTAAATCAAACGGAAAATACTTTTCCCATTCATGTTTTTTAATCAACTTTTGATGTTTTTCAGTTGTATTTCTTTCTCCAGCATAAGCGGTATTACATTCAACTACTGTACCATTTACATACTCAATAACACCTTTTACAAATTCTGGGCGAAGATAGTTTTTATTACCAGCTTCCCCAGAGTGTATTTTAACAGCAACTTTACCTTCTAAGTTTTTCCCTAATGCTTCATATACTTTAATAATATTTTCTGGATTAATATCCCTAATAAAATATACTTTTGATTTCATAAATCCTCATTTCCTTATCATATTTTTTATAATTTATTGTATTCTTCATCAGTTACTGGTTCACACCATTCGTTTGATGTGTTTTCTCCAGGTACTTCAACTGCAATGTGACTAAACCACGAATCTTTTTTAGCTCCATGCCAATGCTTTACATTCGCTGGTATTACTACAACATCTCCTGGGTTTAGACTTTGGGCATTTTTACCCTCTTCTTGATACCAACCTTCACCATCAACGCAGATAAGGATTTGGCCACCATCTTTAGTTGCATGATGAATATGCCAATTATTGCGACATCCTGGTTCAAAAGTTACATTGGCTAAAAATACCGACCCTTCACCCAGTTTCGTTAATGGATTAAGATAAGAATTACCAATAAAATATTGGGCATATGCAGTATTTGGTTCACCTAAACCAAACATACCGCCGTGGGCATCTAATTCATCAGTATCTTTATAAACCTCTTTAGCAATATTAAATGTCGCCCAGGCATTTGGCCATCCAGCATAAAAAGCTGCGTGGGTAATAATTTCTGCCATTTCTGATTTCGTAATACCGTTTTTCTTAGCAGTTTCAATATGGCTTTTTAAAGAATTATCAAATATTCCTTTAGACATTAATGCTGTAACAGTTATCATGCTACGCATTTTTAAAGATAATGCTCCTTCTCTACTCCATATTTCACCAAATAAGACATCATCATTTAACTCAGCGAATTTGGGAGCAAAATCTCCTAGATTATTTCTTCCTGCAGTTTGTTTTACCATGTTTCCTCACCTATTTACCCATAAATTTCATTCCACTTTTCCAAGCAGTACCAACTTTTTCTCCAATACGATAATATCCATTTTGAAATTGATCAAAGACAAAAGCGTTTACTTTAGTTGGATCAACTTTTCCAGTTTCATCTAAAACTGCTTCATCAGCTAAAACATTTAATATTTTGCCAACAACACGAAACTCGCCATCATCAGTTTGAATTTTTTCTACACTACATTCAAGTGTTATAGGATATTCTTCAACAATCGGAGCATCTACTCGAGTACTTTTAGTAGCATGCATACCTGTTCTTTCAAACTTATCTTTCATAGTATTCCCAGATGCAGTACCAAAAAAATCAGATTCTTCTAAATGGTCAACATCAGCAATACTAATGGTAAAAGCTCCCCTTTTCTTTAAGTTTTCACAAGTTTTGTGATTTTCTGATAAGTTTAGAGCAACTTTATCATTATCACAAATTCCTCCCCAAGCCATGTTCATGACATCAACAGTATCATCTTCATTATAAGTTGCAATCATTAAAACAGGCATTGGAAATAAATATGGTTTTACCCCTAAATCTTTTTTTGTCATATAAATCAATCCTTTCTTATAATATTCATTTCATTTATTTTCATCTTTTTTATATAAATTAATTTTATACTCTAAGTATTTTAAAGTTTCCTTCTTAGTTTTAATCTCTTCTGATAATATTTTTTTCTGATGTTCTAATATCTCTAAACGAGCTGGTATTGTTTTACTACCTTCTTTATTTAGATTAATGAATTTTTTTATATCTCCTAAACTTAGTCCAGCATGTTTCATACAAATAATAAACTCAATTGTTTTACAATCATCTTCTGTATAATTTCTAACTCCTGATTCTTTTTTTATATTATTTAAAAGTCCAAACTTTTCATAATAACGAAGTGTATCAGCAGATAAATTATACTTTTCACTCACTTCACTAATTTTCAATATCATCACCACATTTTAATAATATCAAATGGAGTTAACTCTAAGTCAAGATAATTTTTTTAAAAACATTTGCTAAATCATCATGAATCACTAATGTAGCCATATTATCATAAGGTGTTTTATCACGGTTCAATAAAATTAAATGTCTACCCTGAAAATAATTAAGTAAATTTGCTGCTGGATAAACCATTAAAGATGTCCCTGCTACAATTAACACTTCAGCCTCCTTTACATATTTAATAGCATCTGCATAGGAACTTCCCAATGGTTCTTCATATAATACAACATCGGGTTTAATTATTCCTCCACAAGAACACTTAGGAATTCCAATACAATTAAATACATATTTGGCAGAATAGTCTTTATTACATTTTAAACAATGATTTTTATAAATTGTTCCATGTATTTCTAAAACATTTTTACTACCAGCCTTAGTATGTAAGCCATCAATATTTTGGGTAATTACACATTTCAATTTACCAGATATTTCTAAATCATATAATTTGGTATGTACTATATTAGGTTTAATATCTAATGAATTCATTTTATTTTTGTAAAATTTATAAAATTCTTCAGGATGACTTTGAAAAAAACTGTGACTAAGTATTGTTTCTGGAGGATAATCATACTGTTCACTATAAAGACCGTCTTGACTGCGAAAATCAGGTATACCACTAGAAGTGGATACACCTGCTCCTCCAAAGAAAACTATATTATTACTTTCTTTTATTATTTTATTTAACTCATCTATTTCTTCCATTATCACTTTCTCCATATTATGCATCATTTAAATATATATCATTTATGTTTATTCCTATCTATTTTCTTTATTAAAATAAAAGCTATAAAAAATACAATTAATACGAGTATTAAAGGAATTATAATACTATCTGCCAAAAGTTTTCGATTATTGCTATAACCTACCAAAAACACTTCATCATTTTACTTTACCAAAACGTCGATCTCTGTTTTCAAATTCTACGAATGCTTTATTCAATTCTTCAATATCAAAATCAGGGAAAAGTACTTTAGGGAAGTAAAACTCCGCATAGGATATTTGCCATAACATAAAATTACTTACTCTATTTTCACCACTTGTTCGGATTAAAAAATCAATATCAGGTAATTGTTGATATAAATTATCAGCTATTGTTACCTCATCTATTTGAGATATAGATAACTCTCCATCTAATACTTTCTGAGCAATCTTTTTAGTTGCATCAACTAGTTCATTTCTTCCACCATAACTTAAACAAAAATTAACAATCAATCCACCATTATTCATAGTTTCTTTTTCCAAATCATTCATCGCATTAACAATTTTGGTATCTAATAAATCTCTGTTTCCTGAAAATAAAACTTTTATATTTTCATGCTTATATTCTTTTTTGACTGTTTTAAACCATTTTAAAAATAATTCCATTAAATAATTTACTTCTTCTTTACATCGAGCAAAATTTTCCGTTGAAAAAACATATAAACTTAAATATTTTACTTTTTTCTCACGACTTAAATAAAGAATTATGTTTTTTAGAGCCTCTGCTCCAGCTTTATGACCTTCACTACGAGACAGTCCTCTTTTTTTTGCCCATCGTCCATTACCATCAACAATTATTCCTAAATGATTGATTTTTGTCATATCCATCCCCTTCCATTATAACATTTAAAAAGAAAAAAAGGTATTATTATTCTTTTTACCTATACATTCTCCATTATCATTTATTAATCTAATGTTTTTAACAACTTTAGATATTGTCCATCTCCATCTTCCCCAATATAAATGATTTTATCAAAACCGAATTTCACATATAAATTAAGTGCATTATAATTATCTAAGTTTACTCCTAGTGATAATTCTTTATAATTTAAAGACTTTGCATATTCTATAATAAAATTCATTAATTCTTTGCCAATTCCTTTATTTCTATATTCTTTTTTTACAATAACTCTCGAAAGATAAAGTCTTTTTTGAGGAATGCAATAATCTGAATCATTTTTTTCAAAAACAATTGATACTTCCCCTAAATATTCATTATCACATTCATATACAAAAGTTTCTCTATTTTTACATTTTAATTCTTCTAAAAATTTTTCTGCTAAATTTTTCTGTTTCTCCATATTCCATATGTTATTACACTTATTATAATTTTCGATTTCTAATTTTATTATATTTCCATTTTTCATAATCAAAATAGTTACCTTAACCTTTCTTCCGACGTCGTCTTCTTCTTCGACATATCCTCTTTATTATAAATATACTAACAAGAAAAAGT
>CAZEMQ010000007.1:0-13159 GCA_964513435.1 uncultured Muribaculaceae bacterium | reverse complement strand
TCGTCTTCTTCTTCGACATATCCTCTTTATTATAAATATACTAACAAGAAAAAGTACTAATACAATTATCCCAATAAGATAAAGGTTATAATAATTAATATCATCATCTAAATACACTTCAGTAGTATATAAAATGTTATCACCATCACTTATAGTAACAATTCCTAGCTTAGTTCCTTTTTTAGTATATCCTTCAATTACATCAACACCATCATAATCAATATTTAAATTACTTGCAGTATCATTTTTTAAATAAAGTAATATCTCTTCTGATACAGTAATATTATAAGTTTCTTGTGTACTCCATTTTATCGGAATAGTTGCAATTACATTATCAGTACTAAGTACTTGTTGATAACTATAATTAGAGTCATAATATTCATAGATAGTTAAAGAATCTAACACAGCACTATAATTTTGTTCTGTTGTTGAGTTAATAACTACCAATAAATAATTAACGTCATTTAAAGTTGTAATTGATGCTAAGCAACGTCCTGCCCCTTGTGTAAAACCACTTTTAGAACCAATTATCAAATCAGTATCTAAAATATCTTTATAAGAATAAAGAGTTGATTCTAACACTAATCCATTAGTTGTTGTGTATTCTTTGGTAGTAAATATTTCTTCAAATAATGGATTACTTAGGGCATATTGCAACAACTTAGCAATATCACTAGCAGTTGAATAATTATCAACATCATCTTTACCCACAGGATTAGAAAATGATGTGTTTTCAAGACCAATTTCTTTAGCTTTTTCATTCATTTTAGCAACAAAGTCTTCATATCCTAAAGTGTTATTAACTAAAGCATTTACGGCATCTGCTCCACTTGGTAATAAAATACCATAAAATAAATCACGATAAGTAACAGTATCTCCAACTGCAAATCCAGCTTTAGAATATCCACTGGTTCCAACAAAATCTGAGGAAGTAATAGTAACAAACAAATCGTAATCCTCAACAATTTCTATCCCTACTAAAGCTGTCATAATCTTAGTAAGACTAGCTATATTAGTTTTTTCATCACTATTTTGTTCATATAAAATAGTAAAATCGTTTAAATTATATAAAATTATATTTGTAGCTGTTGTAGAAAATTCTAAAGCATTAATATTAACTGGGCTTAAAAAGAAAAAAAGAACTATTATAAATTTAGTTATTTTGGTCATTATTTTAATTCGTAAGTTGTTCCTTCTTTAGTATCTTTTAATATAATTCCCATATTGAATAGTTCTTCTCTAATAGCATCTGCAGTTACATAATCTTTTTTCTTTTTAGCTTCATTTCTTTCATTTATTTTATTCAAAATAAAATCTTCGTTTTCTATTTTTTGATTAGTCTTTTTAAGTAAATTTAAACTTAATACTTTATCCCAATCACTAATTAAATGATATTTAGTATCATCATTTACATCACTTTTTAACAAATCATATAAAGTAGTTATGGCATTAGCAGTATTTAAATCATCCTCTAGACAACTTTTAAAACGATTATCCCATTCAGTGTAGGCATCTTTATTGATGTCTTCTCCAAACTTTAAAGATTTTGTTCTATTTACTAATTTCTTATAGGCATTTTGAGCACCATCCAGTGAATCATAAGAAAATACCAGTTGGCGGCGATAGTGACTTAATAAACACATATATCTAAAAGCTAAAGGATTGTACCCTTTTTCTTTTAATACACTAACAGTAAGTATCGCACCTGTACTCTTACTCATTTTACCAGTTTCATCATTTAAGTGTTCATTATGAAACCAATATTTACACCATTTATGTCCTAAAAAACTTTCACTTTGAGCAATTTCATTAGTATGATGTGGAAAGATATTATCAACTCCTCCACCATGAATATCTAAATATTCCCCCAAATATTTTATGCTGATACCACTACATTCAATATGCCAACCAGGATAACCTAATCCCCAAGGGCTATCCCATTTTAATTCTTGATCTTCAAATTTAGATTTAGTAAACCACAATACAAAATCATTTTGATTTTGTTTACTTGCATCTTCTTCAACACCCTCACGAACTCCAACTACCATTTCATCAACTTTATGATTTGTTAAACAATAGTAATCATCTAATTTAGTTGTATCAAAATAAATATTTCCTCCAGATTCATAAGCATAGCCAGTATCTAAAAGCTTAGTAATTATTTTAACGTATTCATCTATATTTGCTGTTGCTGGACTTACAATCTCGGGGATTCGATTATTTACTAATTCAAAATCTCGAAAAAACGCATCAGTATAAAATTTAGCAATATCCATAACTGTTTTGTGTTCTTTTTTTGCACTGCTAACCATTTTATCATCGCCAGAATCTGAGTCACTTGTCAAATGACCTACATCAGTAATATTCATAGCCCTTTTAACATTATATCCTAAATAACGTAATGTTTTATCTAATATATCGTGTCCAATATAATTACGCATATTTCCTATGTGAGCATAATGATACACTGTTGGTCCACAAGTATAAAACGTAACTTCTTCTTTATTCCACGGAATAAAGTCTTCTACCTTCCGTGTCAATGTATTATATATTTTCATATTGTACCTATCCTTCTTTAGTCTTCATTCGGAGCTACAGTTAAGGTTGCACCTTTTTCATCCACTCTAATTAAAGTTAAAGTGTATTCCAAACTGATTATATCCAATTCTACAGATGTTGGACTTAATGTCCCCAATTCAACATATGCAATTTTAGCACTATTTACCACTAGCAATTTTACCAAATATTGCCCTTCTCTATCACAATCTGCATCTAAACATCTATCATCTTTGATATCTAGCAACTTAACTATCAATTCATCTTCAATTACTGCATAATCCATTTCATCTAATGTAAAATACTTTTCATAATAAGTATTTGTTCTTTCACAATCGATAAAAAATTTGTATACAGCAAATGCTAATAAACCTAATATTACCAACCCCACAATTATTCTTATTATCTTTTTCATTTCAATCTCTCTAATACTGTTTCTTTACCAATTAGATAAATAGTATCAGCAAGCTCTGGGCCATGCATCAAACCACTTACTTTAATACGAATTGGCATATACAGTAATTTTCCTTTCACACCTAAATTATTTTTAACATTATTTATACTATTATTAATACTCTCTGTATTCCAATCAGTAATTTTAACAATTTCTTCACGAAAATTAGTTATCACATCTTTGATGATTGCATCACTTTGCAAAAATGATTGAGCTTCTGCATCGATATCTATATCATCGATAAAGAAGTTTTTAGTTAATTCATTTATTTCTTGTCCATAACTTACATGTTCTTTATAAATTAATAACAACTTGCAAACCCATTCTTCACTTTTAGAACTTACATCTCTTGTAAAATATTTTCTAATCCATTTTAAATAATCTTCATTAGTCATATTTTTAATATATTGATGATTAAACCATTGCAACTTCTTAACATCATACTGACTTGATGACTTACTAATCCTTGTTTCATCAAAATTAATAATTAATTCTGTCATAGAAAATATCTCTTGATTAGTATTAGGACTCCATCCTAAAAAACTCAAATAATTAACAATCGCTGCAGGAATATACCCTTCATTATATAAATCCATAAATGAAGCATCACCATTTCGTTTAGATAGTTTGTTACCATCTTCTCCAAGAACCATTGCTACATGAATGTAAACTGGTTTATCCCAACCAAAGGCCTCATATAACAAATTGTACTTTGCTGTTTGATCTAAATATTCTTTACCTCGAACAACATGGGTTATATCCATTAAGTGATCATCGATTACATTTGCAAAATTATATGTTGGAAATCCATCGCTTTTCAAAAGTATTTGATCATCTAATATACTATTATCAATCTTTATTTTACCATAATTGACATCCTCAACAATCGTTATTCCCGTTCTAGGCATTTTTTGCCTTATAACGTAAGGAATGCCTTTATCTATATTCTCTTGAATTTTTTCTTTACTAAGTTTAGAACATCGTCCGTCATAAAGAAATGGCTTCTTACGAGCATTAGCATTATTACGCATTCTTTCTAATTCTTCTTCGCTACAAAAACAATAATATGCTTTTCCTTTAGCCACCAATTCCTCTGCATATTTTTTGTAAATATCAAGCCTTTTACTTTGAATATATGGACCGCATTCACCTTCATTATTAGGACCTTCATCGATTGTAAAATCACATAATTCTAACGTATCATAAATAAAATCGATAGCACCTTCCACTTCTCGTTCTTGGTCAGTATCTTCAATACGCAAAATAAAAGAACCATCATACTTCTTTGCCAATAAATATTCAAAAATTGCAGTTCGTAAATTTCCAATATGCATATACCCAGTTGGACTAGGTGCAAAACGTGTTCTTACTTTCATAATTTCAACTCCACCCTTATTGTACTAAATTTCTAGCGAAAAGTCTATGAAGTTGATATATTTTATTCTACAAAAAAGTACAAAGCTCGTAAAATATGTAACTATCCAACCTGAAACATATTTTCTTGCTTTGCACAATTAATATTGCACTAAATTGCTAAAATGGTAAATTTTACTTGTAAAATAAAAAAATTAGATTTATTATACTTCCTTTTGTGTTTGCAAAATATAATAATCTAATACATCATATATCATAGTGTGTTACCTAGTCATCAAGAACTAGGTTATAGCATTTATCTTCCAACTCCTTGATCTTGCAATTCTTGAAGTTCATCATGTTCAAATTTCAAATCTATTGTTTCTCGAACTAATTGTTCGCTAAAACCAATACCATTTTCTTCCGCCCTTTTTCTAATTTGTTCATATTGGGCATTAGTCAACCTTCTAAATGGAATTTGTTCTCCTCTAGAACAACTTATATAATAGTCATATATATAAGTTAAAGTTTGTTCATAGCTATCGTATTGTTCATCTGTAATAGCACCAGAACTTAATAATTCTGACAATTTATCACTATAAGTATTTAATTCTTGATCTAATTGTTGTTCTGTTTTAGTAGCAACTTTTAATCCATTTTCATCTGCAAATGTCCTACCTTTAGAAGTTATTTTAGCACCTAAAACTCTTTCTAATTCTGCTTTTTGTTGTAAAGCAGTTTCACCCATAAGTCTCTTAAACATTGGCTCTTTTCTAAGTTCAAATAAAGCTTTTTTTTGTTCTGGAGTTAAATTAATAGTAGTTACATAATCGGTAAACTCATCTATTGTTTGACCAGTAAACCCTAGTATTTGATTAAATCTATTACCAAAACTGTCATACCAGTCTAAATTACGTGAATGATATTCCGAATATTCATTATTACTAAATGCCCCATCACGTTCTTTAATACATGCAGTATGAACTAGAACAGCTTCATAAATAATCTTTTTATTTGCTTTTTCCACAGTAGTACCTCCTTGCATACTATTATATCATATTCCTATAACCTTTAATCCAAGTATGTAATTCATTTTACATTTTATTTTCAGTGTAGATACCACCAATACCATTTGTTTAGTATTAATTATACTATATTGTAAATTATCGCCGAACCTAAATTTTATTAATTTCTTTTGGGAACATCATTACTTTCAATAAAACGATTTAACTCATCATGACTCTGAGCCTCACGTCTTGCTAGTTTGGATATGTCTAAATCTATTACTGTACCATTATCTAATATTGCTTCATTCCAAGCATGTGGTATATTTCCAGAAGGAGTTTTAAATATACCCTTTACTAAAAAACATGGAACTTTCATGTAATAATTATTTAAAAATAATTTTAATAATCTAGCACGACCTTCACAAACGCCTTCTCTTTTATTATACGTTAAAACAGGGTCTTGAGAATCTTTTCGATCCCACTTTAAACTACCATCTCCATTAATTGCAGAAGAATCATATCTTATGTTATTACAACACCATTGATAAGCAAAATTAACTTTAGTTTCATTTGATCCTGCTTTTATTTTACTAGGACAACTTCTGTAAAAGTTTAAAGCTATTTTACGCATTACAATAACTCTTCGAGCAGTTTTCGGCGTTAATTTTGTAAGCAATAAATTAAAATCTTGCTCAGAAGTATTTAATGCCCAACTTTCAAAGTCATAATTTGAGACCACATCTGTTTCAATTAAATCTGAAAATAAAGTTGTTATTTTGACATTGTCAGGAAGCCTTTCAATATCAAAAGTAGCTAATTCAGAAAATTCAAGTTTAGTCATATCTACAACTACATTTTTATTAACAGGATAAACACTTAATTGATTAAAAAGCATATTATATCCAGCTAATTCATTTGCTTTTGAATTTATTTTCAAAATTACAGTAAGTCCCTGCGGCAATTGGTTTATATAATCAACAATTGAGTACCCCTCATCAAGAAAGTAGTCTCTGGCAGTAATACATAATGTATTTCCGTGAATTTTATATTTGTTACCACTTTTATCATGCCATTCATTTCCTAATACCGTGTAAGTTGTTGGAATATTATTACCTTTTCGACCTGGCAAAGAAGTCATTATTACAGGTTTATCATATTCATAAGGAGTATTTTCCCCAACTTTTTTTTAAACAGTTAATCATATTTCATCCCCATAACTTAAAGAAAATAGCTAGAACTAGCTAGTTCAGGAAAATTACTTAATACTATTTTCTTTAAATAATTAATTTTATTGTTTAAGTAAGGATATTCGCTAAAATATTCTCCCATACATAGATATTCAAACATTCTAGCTCTATCTTCATATTCACTACTTCGAGCATAATTATCTACAAAATAAACATTACTATAATATTTACTACCACTCATAGTATCTGTAAAAAGTTGATTAGTGTAATAAACATTAGGATAAGTAAAACCACTAGGATTTAAATTATTCCAACTACTAAAACTTACCCCTAAAGATGTCAAATAATCTTCAATAGCATGCATAGTTTCATGAAAAGCAATTGCTACCACTTCATCAATATCACTAACACTAATTATAATGTTATATTTATTATTTTTATTAGTATATAATCCTACTACACTAGCATTACTTGCACTATTTTGACTATTTGAACTTATAGAATCAACTAAATATATTTCTATACCACCTTTTCCATAATTCGTAAATCTTGAGAAAAACGTTTTATTAAAGACTTTAAAGTAGTCACTTAAAGCATCTATAGCTTCTACTATATCGTTATAATTATACAATAATGTTACATTATAATTACTACTTAAATCTGATGGATCATCTTCTAAGTTAATTGTTACATTATATGCATTTTGATAGTATTCAATTATATTCGTAATTAAATCTGTCTCATAACTATTATATGACTTCGTATTATTTTCAATATTTTTGATATCATATACATACAAAGTACTATCACCATATAAATATAAATAGTTATCATTTACTACAATTTCTTTAATATCTTCTTTAACATTATTAATACTAATACTAGTTAAAAACTCAGAATCATATAAATTATAAACATCAACTTTTGAACCATTAACTACATAAATATAATAATCATTAGCTCCTACAGTAAAAACTGTAGATAACAACTCTGAAACTGGGCTATCAAATTCTTTATGACTAGTACTATTAGCATTATATATTTTAATTTCTTTATTATTATAAGTATAAAAACCATTTTCATATTTATGATATGCTACTATATTAGTTTCTAATAAATCATCTTCCTTATATAAAGACATCAATTCAGTTAAATTATTATATCTAACAATTAAACATTCATTAGCACAATATGCATCTTTCACATATGGAGTATCTAAAGATACATACTCATTATTTGTTTGCAAATAATAACCATTGATATATTCATAACTATTAGTATTATCTATTATTTTAAAGTTTAAACTTTCTCCATTTATATTAAGGGAATAATTATAATTACTCGCAATATTTTGATTAATTATTTTTTTAAATTCAGTATCATAAATAGTAATAGTATTATTATCAGTACAGTATATATAAGGATAATCGCTTTCATTTTGCAATTTACAACTACCATCTATGCTATAAGAATATATATTTTCTTTATCATTGTTTATATTAATATTTTTTACTAAATAATAATCGTTTTTATTATATAAAATATATATATTGTTACCACTTACAGTACTATTGACATAAGAAAAATCAGAAATATCTAATTCATATGTTGCAATTAAATTAGAATTTAAATTAATAAAATCTATATACCTAGTATATAAATTAAATCCTAGTACAACTAAGACAATAACAATCAAGCTACATATTATTTCTATAATCGCATTTTTTTTCATACCCCTGCACCTGGTGCATATTCTATCACAAAACATTATAAAACTCAACATAAAAAAAACGAGAAAAAAATAGTAGTTGATTAATTATCATCATAGCTACTATTTACATTAACAAAAGAATGAATTTTAACTAATCTACATCTTTTTTGTATTTACTTTAAATTGTTGATAACTATTGCTCCATCAGATGTTGCAGTTACAAGTTGATAAACATCTTTTTTAATAACATCTCCGATAGCAAATACACCATCAATCGGAGTTTTAAATTTTTCATCTACTTTGATGTAACCATCATCAGTAAGTATTTCTGAAGGAACTATTTTAGTAGCAGGAGTAAATCCAATATACAAAAACAGACCATCTAATTTTATAGTTTGAAAGTTATCCAAAGTAATTGATTCTAATCGATCATTCTTAGTATTTAATTTTGTTATATTACTATTGCAAATAATTTCAATGTTTGGTAATTTTTTAACTTCATCAATCAATATTTTATCTCCGCGAAAACCATCACGACGATTAATAAGATAGATTTTATTAACCATTTTAGCTAAATATAGTGTTTCTTGTAAAGCACTGTTACCAGTACCAACTATAGCAATATCTTTTCCTTTGTAAAAAAATCCATCGCACATAGCACAAGTTGATATTCCATGTCCCAATAATTCTTCTTCTCCAGCAATCCCCAAATGTCTAGGAGTTCTTCCTAACGCCAAAATTACATTTTTAGCACTATAAGTTGCATTAGTAGTTTTAACCTTTTTTTCAGGATTATCCAAATCTAATTCTATAACTTCTTCTAGTTTATAAGGAATTTCCAACTCTTTAAGTTGATTTAAAAGATTTAAAGCAAAATCTGATCCACTTATACTAGGAATACCAGGATAATTAGTAATTTTATCAATGGTATTTAATAATCCCCCTGGCATCGATTTATCTAATAATAAAACGTTTAAATTACTTCTCTTTGCATAAATGGCTGCTGTAATACCACTAATACCCATACCAACAATTATACAATCATACATATATTAGCCTCCTTAAAACCTCATAGTTGAGGTTGCATCTTGACTATACAAATCTTCATATCGACCTTTTCGACTGGTAATCATTATAATTAAAACTCCTATAATTATCATTACTACCGAAACTATTTGAGCCATTTTAAAACCACCAAGCATTAAAGAATCTGTTCGCATTGTTTCAATAATAAATCGTCCTAGTCCATACCACATTAAATAAATCGCTATTGGTTGACCAACTTTAGTAACTCGTAATCTTCTAATGATTAAAATAAGAATAACACCAACTAAACACCAAAGTGATTCGTATAAAAATGTCGGTTCATAATATACCCCACCAATATTCATCCCATTGATAATGAATTCTGGAATATGTAGACTTTGTAAATGTTCAAGTGTTGTTGCAGCTCCATGAGCTTCTTGATTAAAGAAATTTCCCCATCTTCCTATCGCTTGAGCAAGTAATAAAGCTGGAGCGATAAAATCGAGCATTCTTATAGAACGAAAACGATACTTTTTACAATATAAAAGACAGGTAATAAATCCAAATATTATTCCTCCATGGATTGCTAATCCACCTTCCCATATTTTAAATATATCCCAAAAGTTAGTATATAAATCTAAATTAAACAAAACATAATATAATCTAGCTCCAATAATACCAACAATTATTATCCAAAAACACATATTAAAAACAAAATCTGTAGAATAATTATATCTTTTAGCTTCCCGCATAATCATTGTGATAGCTATAATTGCTCCCACAACAATCAAAAAAGAATACCATTCAATACTAACATCACCAATTGTAAAAATATATCTATCCATATAGTCACATCCCTATACATTATATCAATAATTAACCAATTATTCTATTTGTTTTCATATAATATTTTATTTAAAAATTCTCCAGTGTACGAATTTTCACATTTTGCTACTTCTTCAGGAGTTCCCGTTACTACAACTTTACCACCGTTTTTTCCACCATCCGGACCTAAATCAATAATATAATCAGCAACTTTAATAACATCAAGATTGTGTTCAATAACTATAACTGTATCTCCGTTGTCAACAATTCTGTTAAGTATTGTCAACAATTTTTTTATGTCATCTGTGTGTAAACCTGTTGTTGGTTCATCTAATATGAAAAGTGATTTGCCAGTTGCTTTTTTTTGTAATTCCTTAGCAAGTTTTACTCTACCAGCTTCCCCTCCAGATAATGTCGGAGCTGATTGACCTAGTCTTATATATGATAAACCAACATCCATCATAACCTTTAATTTATTATAAATCTTAGGAACATTAGCAAAAAATTCAATTGCTTCACTTACTTGCATATCTAACACTTCACTAATGTTTTTTCCTTTATATTTTATTTGTAAAGTTTCTTTATTATATCTTTTTCCTTTACAAACATCACAAGGAACATAAACATCTGCTAAAAAATGCATTTCAATTTTCTTAACACCATCACCCCAGCAGTTTTCACATCTACCGCCCTTAACATTGAAGGAAAACCTACTCTTATCATAACCACGCAATTTTGCTTCTTTGGTCGTTGCAAACAAGTCTCTAATATCATCAAAAACACCAACATAAGTCGCTGGATTACTTCTAGGTGTTCTTCCAATAGCATCTTGAGTAATTTGTACAACTTTATCAATATTTTCTAATCCATTTATCACTTTACATTTTCCAGGAACAACTTTACTACGATATAAATTATTAGCTAGTGTCTTATATAACACTTCATTTATCAAAGATGATTTCCCTGAACCAGAAACCCCAGTAACACAAATGAATTTATTCAGCGGAATATCAACATTAACGCTCCGCAAGTTGTTTTCTTTTGCACCTTTTATCGATAATTTTAACCCATTGCCTTTACGCCTTTTTTTAGGTATTTCAATTTTTTCAACCCCACTTAGATATTTACCCGTTAAACTATCAGGATTGTGCATCACTTCTTCTGGAGTTCCTGCAGCCATAACCAAACCACCATATTCTCCAGCTCCTGGTCCAATATCAATTAAATAATCAGCTGCTAACATCGTATCTGTATCGTGTTCTACCACAATCAAAGAATTTCCTAAATCTCGCATTTCTTTTAATGAGTTGATAAGTTTTTCATTATCTTTTTGGTGAAGCCCTATCGATGGTTCATCTAAAACATATAAAACCCCCGATAAACGTGAACCAATTTGGGTAGCTAATCTAATTCTTTGAGCTTCTCCCCCAGATAAAGTCCCTGCACTTCTAGTTAGTGTTAAATATGTTAGACCCACATTATTTAAAAACTCTAATCTCGAAATAATTTCTTTTAATATCAATTCACTTATTTCTCTTTGTTCTTTATTTAATTTAAGTTTTTTTACAAAATCCAACAAATCTCCGATAGACATATCAGTCATATCAAAGATATTCTTATCATTAATATAAATAGATAAAACTGACTTTTGCAGTCTCTTTCCTTTACAAACAGGACATTCAGTTTCTACCATATACCCATCTAACCAATCTCTAATCCAACCACTTTTAGTTTCTAAATAACGACGCTCAAGAGCTGGAATTACACCTTCATAAGCACTTCTAGTATTTCTAGTATTTCCGTTTTTAGAAACATAGTTAAATTCCATTATTTCATTAGTACCATATAATACATAATTAAGTTTTTCTCGAGGTATATCTTTTAAATGTGCATACATATCAATATCATAATACTTACACACAGTTTCAATTTGCGTAAAATAAGTTGATGAATCCATACTAATCGCCGTAATTGCTCCATCAATAATCGACTTATCCCAATTAGGTATTAATAAATCTTCACTGATTTTAAGTTTTGTCCCTAACCCTTTACATTCTGGACAAGCACCATAAGGAGCATTAAATGAAAATAATCTCGGCTCTAACTCAGGGATTGAATAATCACACTTAACACAAGCATATTTTTCACTCATTAATATTTCTTCATCAGGTGTAAGTATTACTACTTTACCATCAGCTCTTTTAGTTGATTCTTCGATTGCTTCAAAAATACGTGAACGTTCAATATCATCTACAGTAACTCTATCAATAACAATATCAATATTATCTTTGATGTTTTTTTCTAAAGTTATTTCTTCATTTAAACTCATAATTTTGCCATTTACTCTCACTTTAGAAAAACCTTCTTTTCGTAAATTGTCAAACAAATCTTTATGAGTACCTTTTTCCCCATGCACAATCGGTGCTAAAATACTTACTGTCTTTCCAATATGTTCCATAACTTTATTTGTCATTTCTTCAATACTTTGACTTGTTATAGGAATATGATGATTTGGACAATATGGAATACCAATACGAGCAAATAATAGTCTAAGATAATCATATATTTCCGTAATTGTTCCTACTGTTGAACGAGGATTTTTATTCGTCGACTTTTGATCAATTGAAATTGATGGACTCAACCCCTCGATTGAATCAACATCTGGTTTTTCGTTTACTCCAATAAACTGACGAGCATAAGCTGAAAGGGATTCAACATATCTTCTTTGTCCCTCAGCATAAATAGTATCAAAAGCTAAACTACTTTTTCCGCTACCAGACACTCCAGTCATAACAACTAATTTATTTTTAGGAATATCGATATCAATATTTTTTAAGTTATTTTCTCTAGCTCCTTTAATTATTATTTTATCTACAGACATATTATCCCTTCTTTCGCATTACCTATTCTATCATATTTTATATTTTAAATACATAATTTTTCTAATAAAGATAACAACACTATTTTATCACGAACTATAGTTTGAAATCAATCATAAATTTTTAAGTTTGATAATAGTAAAAATAATATGGTAAAAATC
>CAZEMQ010000006.1:0-19278 GCA_964513435.1 uncultured Muribaculaceae bacterium | reverse complement strand
TTACTATCCACTATTACATACCTCCTATTACATTTGTAGTATAACATGTATCATCGAAAAAACCAATTAAAAACTGATGAGTTTACATCAGTTTAATCAAACCATTGAGTTCTTGAATAGAACCAAACGCCTTTTCCTGGGAATCCTGGAGGCTCAATTAAATTAGCAGTATAATTAGAAAATGTTGTATATGCTCCAACCGATGTACCAAAATGTAAGTGAGCACCTGTAGTACAAGTATCATATCCACCATATCTTGATGCTGTTGAATATCCACCAGATAAACCAATTACATCATTAACATCGACAGTATCACCTTTTTGAACATATACTTCTAGTAAGTGAGCATATTGAATTGTATAAACTACTCCATTAACAACTACTTGAATATAAATTTGATTTCCTCCACAAGAACTTTTGCTTACAGTTCTAACTACTACACCAGAAGCAGCAGGATATACTTCTGTTCCTTCTGAAACTGATATATCTATACCACTGTGATAGCTACTTTGACCACTTACACTACGCCATCCAAATAAACTAGATACTTTTCCACTAACAACAGGTTTTAACCACCCATAATTATTAATATACCATGAGTAATCAGAATTATTTTCATTAGCTAATCTCACTGCACAAGTAGTTGGAGTTTCACTATCTTTACATCCCATATTTTCATTAGTTTCAATAACATCTTCTAAAGTTTCAATTTCCTCATCTAAAGTCATTGAAATATCAGAAAACTGCAACAAACTAGAATCAATTTCTTCCAACTGACGTTCATAATCAGCAATATTTTCATTTAATTCTTCTTCATATTCTAATAATTCAACTTGTTGTTGTTCATTATCCTTTATTAAGTCTTCTAACTCTACCAACATTTTTTGATTATAGCTGGTTAATTGTTCTACAACATCAACTCGCATAATTAACTCAGTCATACTACTAGATTCTGTAATAAATTCTATATAAGCATTATTCCCCTGCATAATTTGATAATATACCATTAACTCTTGAGTTTGTTGATTTAATTCTTCGATTCGCACATTCGTTTCTTCAATGCTTTGTTTTATTTCCTCTATTTTAATTTGTGTTTCTTCTATTTTAGCATAAGCCTCACTTATAGCTTTATTCTTAGCTTCCTTTTCAGCTTGAGTTACTTCTTGCTGATATTGATTGTCGGCCTTTTCTTGCTTTAACCTCGCTAGTTCTTCACGCATTTCCGCTAGGGTCATACTATTATAATTAGTAGCCCCCATAACTCGCATTGGCTCTAAAATATACATTGCCAAAATGAGAAAAACAAACATATACCTAATAAAATAACTACCAATCTTTTTTATCTTCATGTATTTCCTCCTTTTTTCAATTTATATTTTCAAATACTTACGTACTGCCTTTAAACTTCCAAACATACCAACAACTGCCCCCAAAACTACTAATATTAATGATATCCAGAAAACAAAATTAAATGGATTTATCAATACTATCATGTTTGAAAAAACATGACCGTTTAATGATTCATATAAAATTACATATCCATATATCGTAATACAAATTGGAATAATAGCACCAATAACACCTATAATAAATCCTTCAATAATAAAAGGAATCTTTATAGCAATATTACTAGCTCCAACTAAACGCATTATCTCAATTGCATTTCTTCTACTAAAGATTGTAAGTTTAATTGTATTACTTATCAAAAATGCAGTAACTATAATTAAAGCAATAACAATAACAACAACAATTTTTTCTATAATATCAAAAGCAGAGACTATATCTTCAACCATGTCTTCTCCATATTTAACAACATTAACTCCACTAATTGATTTGATATAATCTGCCGTATCCCCCAAATAATCAACATCATTAACTAATACAACAAATGAATCCATCAATGGATTATCCTCTAAATAATTCAATATTGTTTCAAATAACTCATCTTGAGAACTAAGTTGATCTTTCCATTGGCTCTTACTTTTAAAAGTTACATCTGCAACATTTTCTTGACTTTCGATATCTATTTTAATATTTTCAATAGATTCATCATCAACATCAAAATCTAAATAGACAACAATACTAAGTTCATCTTCAATAGATTTAGTAGCATTTTCAATATTAGCGGCACAAATCATAGAAACAGAAACAAGTATCAATGTGATGGTAGTACACATAATCGACGCAAAACTTAAACTGAAATTTCTAAGAACACTTTTAACAGCATCACGAATGCTTCTGAAAAAAACTCTAATTGCTCTCATGGGTTTTATAACTTCCTTTCGCATAATCACCCGCTAAGACACCATGTTCAATCAATAAAACTCTTTTCTTCATTCTATTGACTATATCTCTATCGTGTGTAGCCATGATTATTGTTGTACCTAAATCTTTATTGATTCCTTCAATTACTTTCATAATTTCTTTAGTAGTCTCAGGATCCAAATTACCAGTTGGTTCATCACAAATAAGCAATTTTGGACGATTAACTATAGCTCTAGCAATACAAACTCTTTGTTGTTCTCCTCCAGAAAGCTCACCAGGAAATGACCTAACCTTCTCTTTCAAGCCAACTCTTTCCAAAGCACTCATTACTTTTGGTCTTATTTCTTTATCTTTCATACCAACACATTCTAAAGCGAACGCTACATTTTCATAAACCGTAAGTTTTGGCAACAGTTTAAAATCTTGGAACACAATTCCAATCTTTCTTCTTAACTTATAAACTTTTCTATTTCTTATTTTACCAACATTCAATCCTCCAACCATAACAGTACCACTAGTTGGTTTTTCTTCTCTATACAAAGTTTTAATAAATGTCGATTTACCACTAGCAGTAAGACCAATAACGAAAACAAACTCACCTTTTTCAATTGAAACAGAGACATCTGCTAATGCTGTAACGCCATTTTTATAAACTTTATTAACATTTTTCAATTCAATAAACTTCATATGGTCCTCCATAATAAATTATAACATCAAAAAAAAGTAAAATAAATGGAAATTTTGTGAAATATATATCATTTACCCTTTATTTTACGTAACTTACGATAAATACCTAACATTATTGGTAATAATTTATACAAAATATGTTTATTAACTAAATCAAACTCACCAATAAATTCGATATATTTATCTCCAAACTTTCTTTTAAAGTCATGTAATTTAGCTAAATTTTTATAAGATGTATGAGGATCTCCAGGAGTACCAAACAAATCAAAGAATTCATATCCTTTTTCATAAGCATCTTTAATTGCTTCATAGTAAGCTCTAGTAACTGCAAAAGTCATATTAGCTAAAGCATCGCTACCTATAAACATACTCCAAGCTCTATTTTTAGTATAAGTACAAATCAATGAACAAACAACAACACTATCTTCTTTAACTGCACTCAACACTTCGATATCTTTTTCTAATCGTGCTATTTTATTTTTGATATCTTCAACTCTTTTAGTAGCAGTTTGCAACTCTTCAGTAGCACTTTTTAACTCTTCAGTAAATTTTGCTACCAACTCATGTGGCTTAATTGAAACATTAAAATATTTAACAGCATCCTCTTTAGCTAATTCCTCAGTAAATACTTGATAATACTTTAAATCATGGGCATCAAAATCATCTTTAACACTATTATATTGAACTAATCTATAAAAATCTTTTGTATTTTCATTATTATCAATAGTTAAATCATACGTATAACTTCGCTTTACAGTTTTAATAAATGACTTAGCCATTTTACTTTCAATTTCTTTCCAATCACGTTCCAAACTGATTCTAAAAGTATAACGGGGTTGATTACCTTCATATAACTTATAAAAACCAGTATGATTATAACCAATGCTCAACATATAATTATATAATTCATAGTTATTAGCTCCACCTTCAATTGGATTAGCATCACTATCGATATCTTGATAGGAAATATCGGGATCAAACTTAACATAAATAATTTTTTTATCTTTCATAAAATCTCGAATATAATCAGTAAATTCTTTTATCAATTCTTTATTTTGATAATCAATTATAAACCCTCGTGGTGAATAACCATAACTATAACCAAAAGGAGTTTTTCTAAGTAATATTAATGCCGTTGCTACAATATTACCATCATCATCTTCCATTCCAACATAATAAGGAATTTGTCCTTTTGTTCGGCGACAAAATTCACCCCATGCATAACTTTGCAAAAAATGTGACTTGTCATGATTTTCAGTAAACCTTATATATCTATCATGTTCAACATTTTCAATGAATTTCAACAATATCACCTTATCCTATCTTTTAATTTATAAATTGTACTTACTATACCATCAACATAAATTGTATATTCCCCGATTAGTTCTTCAACATAACCATCAAAACCTCTTTTAAATAAGTATATACCATAATCTGAACTATTCTTGTTTTTAAAATCCATTATACCAAAAAAATTATGCCTCTTATATCCATTAGCAATAGCATATTTAATAACATCCCATTGAATTAAATATTGTCCACCAAATTCATTTAATTCATCATAACTACCACTAAATAGATAAATAGTTTCATCCCCATATAACATAAACATAGCAGCAGCCAAATCAACATATCCATCCTTAATAGGTAAACTTTCTATCTTTGCCAGTTTCTTTTCAATGTTTCCAACTTCAAACATATAATTATCTTTCTTTTTATTATTACCACTTATTTTATTAATCTTATCTTCATAATCATGTTGCAATTTTATTAAATACTCTTTATATTTATTCACATTCAAACGAGCTAGCTTAAACACTACATTATCTTTAAAAGATTTATACATACTTTGATAATATTCTAAACTTTTATCAGCAAACCCCCTTCTTTTACAAGTATCTTCTGTAATTGCTTTAAATTTATCTAGTTCCTCATACTTTAAATCAATTACTTCGACACCTTCTCTTTGGGCCTTATTAATTAAATTTCTTGTTGTAGATTTAAAATTCCCAAATATTTCATCAACACTTTTTTCAAAAACATCTAAACAAAAATTAAATCTAACTTGAGTATCATATTTGCATTTTTGATAACCAATACTTTTTAAATTAGCAATTACATCATAATTATTATTACCTGATTCAACAACATTCCCATCTATATCTCTTTCTATAGCAATTATATAAGGGTCAATATTTAACTTAAATCCATTTTTACTTTTAATAAATTTTAATAATTCATCAGTAAATACCTTAACTAATTTTTTCTCCTTATAATCCATCAAGAATCCCTTTAGAGATTCAAACATCTTCTTAGAAAGAAATGTTCCGTTTTCCACTAACATAGTTAAAGCAACACATTCATCATTATTAAATAATCCCAAATAATAAACTTTTCTTCCTCGTATTTCTAAACTATCACCCATATAACTTGTTTGAAAAAAATTTTTACACGAGAATTTGGCAGCATAAGAATTAAATTCTTTTTTATCTATTTCTCTTAATTCCATTATTTGCCTCCCTTCAATTTGTTTTTACATCTATAAATAAAATATAAAACTTTGTTGATTGGCAAATCAAACTCTCCGATATATTCAACTGTATGTCCTCCAAACCCACGTTTTACTTCATACATTCCATAATCCAAATCATTTTTATCAAAAATATTTTTAACTCCTAAAAAATTAACCGTTTCTAAATTATTTTTAATAGCATCTTTTATCATTGCTGGATACATTACATACTTAGGGTTAAAACTTCGATATTCGTTATCCATACCACTGACATAAGAAATAACTTCTTTCCTGGATTTAATCGTTATCATTGCAGCAATATTTGTTGTATCAGCCATTTTTTTCGCCGCAGTTAATTCATTGTAATATTTTTCTTGTAAATTATTTAATATCTCTATTTCTTTTTTCAGTTTTCGTCCTACATTATCATGTTGCATTTTTTCTTGAATAACATTCATCTTATCAGCAACTTCTTGTAATTTATCCTCAATATTTTGAATATATGTTTTTTTATCAACATAAGCTATATATAATGTCATATCATTATCAAAAGATTTAGCTAACAACTCATAATGCTCTTTTGAAAGCCCTTGAAAAAGCTTTCTATTACTAGACATATCAAAAAAATTACAAGCAATATCTAAATCATTTATTTTTCCTTTTCTAATTTTTACTCCTTTAAACTCAGCACCATCGATATTTTTTTTAGTACTTTTACTCATATTCTCTTTTTGTTTTTCCCAATTATCTAACAATTCCAATTTATGAACAAAGCGAAATTGCATCGTTTCAAAAGCCATATTAAAACCATAATGTTTAAACCCATAATATTTTAAACTTTCAATTAATTGTTGACTTTTCAAGAATATCTCTTTTTTTAAATCTTTATCGTACTTAGCAAGAACAATATTTGGATCCATTTTAAATGCAATTACTTTTTTCTTTTTAAAATACTTAATCAAAGCCTTTTTAAATTTATCTATACTATGATAATCATATACAAATCCTCTACTAGCATAAGCAATATAATATTTCTTCAAGACTCTAATATATAGTATCGACGATACCCCTACTAAGTCATCACTATCAAAAAGCCCCAATAACTCACACTTTTTTCCTTCATCAATCTTTAAATGATACCAAGGCAGACTTTGATACATACTCTCTTGATTGCTACTATTCATAAATTTTTCATAAGTTTTTTCATCAATCTTTTTTAATATCATTACTTTTCTCCTTGATTTGAATTTTCCCAAACGTAATTATTTTTAAAACTTTATTAACCATGTTTTTACCAAAAAGATTATTAATAATACCCATTCGATAAGTTAAAATAATGTATATAGCTGCACCAACAAAAGCATAAAGACAGATATCAAGTATTGATAATAGTTTCGAACTTAAGTCAAATGGTACAATCAAATTCATTGCCCAAAGAACTAACAACATTATAATAACTGACAAAGCTATTTTTTTAAACACTATCCAAGATTCTTTATAAGATATCTTAAATTTCATTTTCAAACGACCTAAAACAATAATTATCGAAATACTAAATCCAATAATAGTTGCACTCGGAGCACCATAATAAGCTGGTATACCAATTTTATTATATAATAGCATCATAGGTACATCCAATATAGTATTTACAATAACTCCAAGAATAACTGCTAAATATACTGTTTTGTACTCGTTTAATCCCTGTGCTGCTTGAATAGCTATAAGATAAAGATTACTAAATATTGCTGTCAGTATACTCAACTTAAATACACTAGCCCCTAGTTCATTTACTCCATAAAATACATTCCAAACTGGCTCTGCTAAGAATGATAAGCCAATTGCAGCTGGCAAAGATATAAACAAAATAATTTGTAAAGCTTGATTCAATATTTTATTTAATTCACGGTAATTCTTATTTATATGTTCCGTAACGATATTAGGAATTAAACTTACTGTAAGCCCAGTAGCAACAGCAGTTACTATCATATTTAATTTATAACCCCAAGTCGTTACAACCCCTGCAACATATTCAGCATCAGCTCCACTAAAACCAATATTTGAAAGGGTTCTAATAATTAAAGACATATCAACAGTATTATAAATATTGACTGTTAAATTAATAATAACAAAAGGAACAGCATATGAAAATAATTTCCTCAAGATTTCTTTATTTGATATATTATCTCTTGGTAACTTCTCATCCAGACTAAGCATTTTTTTATGAGTAAATATTTTTCTAGCAACATAAATTATTGCAACTAACCCACCAACAAAAGCTCCAGCCACTGCTACAGCCACACCAACAGATACTGACTTATTTAAAATTTTAATAACAAAATAACTACCACAAACAATTACAGTAATTCTTACAATTTGTTCAATCATCTGTGATACACTAGAAGGCTTAATATATTTATGACCTTGAAGATATCCTTTAGCAATACTTAAAAAAGGAATAATTAATACCGCAAAAGAAACAACAAATATTACTAAAGTAATATCTTCTAAAGAGTTTCCTCCGCTCATATCTCCCACTATCCAACGAGCAACATTTTCTGAAAAGAACATCAAAAAAATAAAACACACCGCTGACAAAATAGATACAATAAAAATACCTAGTTTAAAAGATCGAACCTTTGCTTCTTTTAAATCCAAAGAATCATATTCACTAACAATTTTACTCATAGCAACAGGAATACCAGCTTGTGAAATACTCAAAAAAATCAAATAAATATTATAAGCATAACTATATAATGAACTACCCTGCGAACCAATTATAGCATAAAAAGGAATTACATAAAGCATCCCTAAAATTTTAGTAAATACTAAAGCTAACGTTGCAATAATTGTTCCTTCTAAAAATGAATTTTTTTTCATATCACTGCCTCGATTCATACATATATTTTACCAAAATATTTACAATATAACAAGTAAAGGCATTTCCATAAAACTTTATCCATGTTATAATGTTTATGGTGGTTTTATGATATTAGCAAGCATAATTCTTTTATTCATAATTATTATTGGTGTTTTATTAATAGCTTATGTAATTACTTATAATAACTTAGTAAATTATAAATTGAAAATTGAAAAAGCTGAAGGAATAATCGATGAAAACCTTCGTCAGAAGTATGACTTAATAGCTAAATTAAACATAACAATAAAAAAAGTAGTTACTAAAAAAGACTACTTGAAAGACTATATTGATTTAAAAGATAAAAGAATTAGCAATTATGAACTTGACAGAAAATTAACAGAAGCAATGAATATTATTTTGGAAGTTAAAAACGATTATTCGAAACTAAATACTGAAAGTTTCAATACCGATATAGAAGCAATTAAAGATATAAATGAAACTTTAGCATCTTGTAAAACCTATTATAATAAAAATACAAGTGAATTAAATCAAATCATCCGTAAGTTTCCCTCTAATATAGTTGCAAAAATTCATCGCTATAAAATTAAGCCTTTTTTCGATGGCAAAAATATGCAAGATGCAGTAATCGATGATTTTAAACTATAAAGACCAATCAATAGGTTCAATATTATTTTTAATTAAATAATCATTTGCTTTAGAAAAAGGCTTACTGCCAAAAAATCCTGAATAAGCTGATAATGGAGATGGATGTGGACTAATAATTATATAATGTTTAGGATTGTTTATTAACTTTGCTTTTTCTTTAGCAAAATTTCCCCACAAGATGAATACTACAGATTCATCTTTTTTATTTAGAATCTTTATTATATAATCAGTCATTAATTCCCATCCCCAGTTACGATGACTCGCAGCCTTATCCTTTTCAACGGTTAAAACAGCATTTAGCAACAAAACACCTTGTCTAGCCCAGCCAGTTAAATCGCCATCAGCACGCGGAGGTATTCCTAAATCATTATTTAATTCTTTATAAATGTTTTGCAATGATGGAGGTAACTTCACTCCTTTTTGAACACTAAAAGAAAGACCATGTGCTTGATGTTCGCCATGATAAGGATCTTGACCAACAATAACTACTTTAGTATCTTGATAACTCGTCAACTTCAAAGCATTAAAAATATAATCTTTCGGAGGATAAATCGTCTTTTTCTCGTATTCTTCCATTATTTTTTCATAAAATTTTTGAAAACCTGAACTATTCCAAATAACTTTTAATTTTTCATCCCAATCATTACCAATCATACACTTACTCCTTTAATGCTATATTACAAGCATGCAAAACATCTTCTAAAGTTTCACCAACAATTAAAAACCTACTACTATGACAAAAACGCAAATATTTCGGCAACTTTACAGTCCAACGCTTCGGAAATGGCTTTTTTAATTCCACAGTATCCGAATTAATACTAACACCTTGAGCACAATATCCACCACGATTTGATGGAAATATTACATATATTGCTTTAGTTTTTGGCAAAGTATCACTAAAATGTAAATGAGAATCTAATATAATTATTTCCTTATTAGAAGATTTATTATAGATTTCTCTAACTTGCATTTCTTCAATATAATTTATTTGTTCTTTTTTTATCAAACGTTTCAATATTTGTTCAGCAATAAATGTTGCATCTTCAAAACATTTATCAACAATATCATATTCATCTTTAGGATTAAAGGCTGATATCGCTACACATAAAGAATCAGCAACACCTGTATTATCTGATAAGTCCAAATGTTCAATTAGAGTCTTATCGATTTTTTCATAAACATATTCTCCATATAACTCACGAGCATATCGTCGCCATAGTTTACCAAATGCCGCATAAGGAATACCATTAGCTCTTACCTCATTATCATGACTATGATGGTCAAACTCTCCCAAACCAACATCATAAACTATACCTTTAAAATTTTCAGGAACAACATTACTTCTAATAATTTTAATATTAGGATTTATAATCTTTATAAAAGCTGTTGAAAAAACATCATCTGCATGAAAAGTACCATCATGAGTTAATCCATATTCACACTTCTTAAGTTCATCTAATTTCATATTCCACCTACTTATGATAAGTTTCATTATTAATTATTTTAAAAGCTCGATAAATTTGTTCTAACAAAATTGCTCGAAAAAGCCCATGAGGAAAAGTTAAATCAGAAAAACTAACAACAGTATCACACATCTGAAATATTGATTCACTTAAACCATTCGTTGAACCAATAATAAAAGTAATATTACTGTTGATAACTAATGTTTTATCCACAAACTTAGCAAATTCCTCACTAGTATATTTTTTCCCACTTAAATCCAACGCTACATTATAATCACTTCTTTTTATTGCTTTACTTAAATTAAGTATCTCTCGAGAATGTATTACATCATCTTTCAATTCTACTATCTCTAATTTCATATACTTGTTAATTCTTTTTTGATAATCATTAACTAATTCTTGTAAATATTTTTCTTTTAATTTACCAACACATATAATCTTTATCATACTTCAATCACTTTCGTTATTTCATTTTGCCTTGCACAAATAATATTATGAAAATCTATTCCATATTCCATAAATGTATTGTTAATAGTTTCCAATGCTATATCTTCTAAATTATTTGTTTCACTTAAATGGATTAAAATTATCTCTTTCGTTTTATCTCCAATAAGTTTTGTAAGATAAAAAGCAGCTGCTTTATTAGATAAATGACCATCATCACTTAAAACTCTTTTTTTAAGCCAAGCTGGATATGGTCCATGTTGTAACAGTTCAATATCATGATTACTTTCAAATAAGTAGACATCTAAATTTTTAATATATTTAAAATTCTTATTATTTATATACCCAGTATCTGTAATATAACCAACTCGTACATTATCTTCTTCAATAACAAAATTCCGAGAATCAACAGCATCATGACTAGACTTAAATGAGATAAACTTAACATCATCAATCATCAACTCATCCTCACATATTAATATGTGAGGATAGTCTTTTATATCTTCTAAAGCATATAGTAATTTCTCATTCAATATCACTGTAGCATCAGTCTTACTCACAAGAGTTTTTAATCCAGATATATGATCAGCATGTTCATGAGTGATTGCTATATAGTCGATATCTTTTACATCAACATTTATACTATTTAAAGCATTTTTTATATACTTGTAGTTTCGTCCTACATCAAATAAGAATTTTTTGTTTTTGGTCTCAATATATGTAACGTTTCCTTTAGAGCCACTTGATAACACTGTTATTTTCATGATATACCTTGATATATTGAAGTAAGTGGGTTAATTGATTGAGAAGTGCCTCCGACAAAAGGTTCCCCAATATAGATAGCTAAATGCAAGTGGGTTCCTGTAACATATCCACTATTACCCATATAAGCTATTATTTGACCTTTTTTAACAGTTTGACCAACAGATACATTAAAGCCACTTAAATGTAGATATGCCGAATAAATATTGTTATCATGTTTCACAACTACATAATTACCATTTGCCCATTGAGCACATGATGAACAAGCACTAGATACATTTACTACAACACCATCACCAATTGAATATATCGGTGAACCATATCCTGTACCAGAAATATCTATTCCTTCATGAACACTACCCCAACGATTTCCATAACGACTTGTAATTCTATAAGGTGAATTTGTTGGCCATCCCCAGTCACCAGGAATTTCTACATAACTACCAGATATACCACTTGAATATGATGACCCTACTGTAGTAATTTGATCAACTACATCTCTTATTGTAATTGACTCAATAATTTCAATTTCTGAAGATTGCTCTCCATTAATTACAGAATAAGTTTCATAGTTTAAAACTAAACCAGTTATACCAGCTTGAGTAACCTCAGAATAATTGCTAGCTTGGGTTGTATCAACTACTGTTTTAGTTGAATAAGGCAATTCAGTTTCTTCAATCTGATAAACTTCATATATATAAGTAATTATCGGATCAATCAATGTAACATTTACAGTATCTCCAATTCTAAGCATAACACTTTCACTACGATAATTCGGATTAGCAATTAAAAATTCTTGAGGATTTAATTTATACTCATCACTAATACTTTCAATAGTATCACCAACTTGAACTACATAACTATCCATTTGAGCATCTGGACCAAATAATAGAAGTTGTGATAATTCTGAAGCATCAGTATATATTTTTTCATTAACACTAATATATGCTTCCTTAATAGTTATAGTTTCTTGAAAATACATATTATTAATAACTTCACCAATATCAGTTAAATCAGGAATAACACCATCTAAATAAGTATCTAAAGATTCTTCACTAACAAAAGCTAGTATATAATTACGAATTGCATCTTCAAAAACTTCTCTATCTAAAACATTTATCGTATAATTTTCAGGAACTTCCTCTTCTTCATAATAATCATCTTCATCATATTTTATTGTAATAACATATCCTTTAACTGTAAAATCATCACGTTCTTCAATCATATTGTATATTTCATCAGCAGTTGAAAACTCTTGATTATATGTATTAACTTCAACTATTTTAAATACATTCGGAGGATAAACATTATCCACACTATAGGTATCTTTTATCTCTTGTTGTTCGTTATTTATCAAATCATATAATTCTTGGTCATCTTCAATAAGACCAATAACTTCTCCATTTAAATAAATTTGATAAGCAACATCAGCATAGTATATCTCCGTAGTAATAGTTCTATCTATAAAGCATAATGCTAATACTAAAACTGATAATAAAATAGTTATTACTATATCTTTTCCTTTCATTGTTCATCTCCATTTACTTTTAATTGACTTTTAAAACTAAGCATATTTAATTCAAATAAAAGATTAACTGTACCAAGACCACCTTTACGATGCTTAGCAATAATTAGTTCTGCAGGAACGATTTTTTGATTAAAATCCTTAGCTTTTTCATAATAATCTCTTCTATTAATAAATAGTACTAAATCGGCATCTTGTTCTAAGGAACCAGATTCTCTTAAGTCTGCTAGCATTGGTTGATTACTTTCTCTTTTTTCAGCACTACGAGAAAGTTGTGATAAAGCTATAACTGGTACACCTAATTCCAAAGCCATAGTTTTTAAAGCTCGCGATATTTCTGAAACTTCTACCTGACGAGATTCTATTCTTCTATTTCCACTACTTACTAATTGTAAATAGTCGATTACAACTAAACCCAATCCCTTTTCAGTATTTGCCAAACGTCGACATTTAGCTCTAATTTCTTGAGCTGTTACACCAGCATTGTCTTCAATATAAATATTTGTATCAGCAAGTTGACTCATAGCTTCATTATATCTTTTCCAATCCTTTTCTTGCATATTACCAGTTTGCAATTTATACGAATCAATTTGCCCAATAGATGCTATCATTCTATTAATAAGCATATCTGCAGACATTTCTAAATTAAAGATTGCTACAGCTTTTTCAGTATGCATAGCAGCATAACTAGCCATATTTAAAGCTAAAGCTGTTTTCCCCATACCAGGACGAGCAGCCAAAATAATCATTTCTCCACCTTGCAATCCAGTAGTAATACGGTCAAAATCAGGAAATCCAGTTTCTAATCCAGTTATAGTCCTTTTATTTTTGGCTAGTTCTTCTAATTTAGCTTGAGCTCTTCGTAATATTTCTTGAATTGGCACAAAGTCTCCCACAGTCCTAGCTCTAACAACATTCAAAATATTTTTTTCTGCATTATCGAGCAAAGATGTTACATCTTCATTTTCATATGTATTATTTATAATATCAGTTGCTGTATCAATCAAATTTCTTCTAACAGCATAATCTCTAACAATTTTAATATAGAAGTCTAAGTTTGCACTTGTAACTACAGAATCTATAACTTCAGATAAATAATCAAGTCCTACGGTATTTAATTTTTTATCCTTATCCAATTCATTTTTTACCGTCATAACATCTATCGGAGTCTTAGTATCATACAAACTTTTAATGGCATTAAAAATAAATTTATTTCTTTCATCAAAAAACATATCAGCTGTTACTTCTTCAACAATCTTAGATACATCATATTGATTAATAAAAGCAACACCCAAAACACTCATTTCCGCTTCCAGATTTTGAGGCATCTTTCTTGCCATATATCCTCCTTTTTTATTTTACTAAACTAACTTTTATATTAAATTTAACTTTTTTATGAAGTTCAACTTCAATATTAGTTACTCCAAGAGCACTAATAGAATCATTTATTTTAATACATTTTTTATCAATTTTATAACCCATTTCTTTTAATTTGTCACTGATTTGTTTACTAGAAACAGCACCAAAGACTTTATCATTTGCTCCTACTTTAACTTTAAATTCAAGAATTTTATTTTCTAGTTCTCCCTTTAGTTTATTGTATTCATCAACTAATTGTTGTTCTTTTTTCTCTCTAGTATCAATTTCTTGATCCAATCTTTCTTTGCTCTTCTTTGTGTAAGGAACCGCCATATTATTTTTTAACAAATAATTATTAGCATACCCATCAGCAACTTCAATTATAGAATCTTTCTTACCTTGTCCTTTAACATCCTTAAGTAATATTACTTTCATGAATTCCTCCTTAAGCACTAATATTATAACATTATTACACTAATTAGTAAAATAAAACAGTTTCAACAATTACTTCCCTCTATATTGTTTTTTTACAAAAAAAATATAGACTTTTAAATCTATATTATTTTACGTATGGTATTAAAGCCATAAATCTTGCATATTTAATTTGTTGTGCAATATGTCTTTGGTGTTTAGCACAAGCACCAGTCATTCTTCTAGGTAAAATTTTACCTTTATCATTAATATACTTATTAATAATCATTACATCTTTATAATCTACGCCTTTACCAGCACACATTTGACATATTTTCTTTTTCTTACGATAATATTCTGCCATAATTATAACCTCCTTTTTTAAAATGGTAAATCATCACTACTCAAAGTAAATTCATCACCAAAGTTTTTATAAGGGTCTTCACTAACATCAGTTGTTTCAATATTATTTGAAACAGTTGGACTATAAGCAACACTATTATCAACAGCTGACGAAGTATCGTTATTATTTGATCTCGAGCCTAAAAATTCAAGTTGTTCTACTACAATATCAGTAGTATATCTTTTAGTACCATCTTGTGCATCGTAGCTACTATTTCTAATTCTTCCAGTAGCACTTACCAATGTACCTTTACGACAATATTTATTTATTGTTGTTGCCAATCTATTGAAAGCAACACAGTTGATAAATTCAACTTCTCTTTCACCATTACGGCTTACATATTCGCCTTGACAAGCAAGTGAAAACCTTGATATCTCCATATTACTTTGGGACATACGTGATTCAGGATCTCTTGTAAATCTCCCGATCAAAATTACTTTGTTCATAATTTTATTCTCCTTCTAACTTAATAACTAAATGTCTTAAAACATTTTCATTAATAGAAACTTTTCTATCAAATTCAGCAATAACATCATGAGCTGCTTCTACAGTCATAACAAAGTAATAACCACTAACTTCCTTCTTTATAGGATAAGCAAGTTTTTTTCTACCCATTTCTTTGAATTCGATAACTTTAGATGGTTTCTTGTTTATAAGTTTTTGTACTTCTTCACTTGTCTTTTTGATTTCATCTTCTACCATTGTTGCCTTAACTATAAACATAATTTCATACTTAGTCATCTTTCTTACACCTCCTTATGGTCTATCTCGGCTTCTAAAAAGAAGCAAGGAGTAATTTCTTTACTCGCAAGTATTATAACAAATATATGTTTTAAGTTCAAGAAAATTACATCAATTTCCACATATAAAAAGCAACATTACATTGCTTTGATTGTTGAGAAGTAAACTTTATTAATAGTCTGAGATTGTTTTTAATAAAAAAACATGGTATACTATATGGCAATTTCCAAAGGAGGCAGTATGAAAAAGCAAATATTAAAGGGATTAACTATAACATATAATATATCAGAAGAAGAAAAAGTAAATACAATATCTGAATTTATACAAAAGCATCAATTTGTGTTTGGTGATTTTGATGGTGAAAATAATAACACAACGATAGATGTAAATGACTTCAGTAATTTAGTTAATCGGATTGTTGCAATGAATGTTGCAGAAATTGCTGGAAGAGAAGACTTAAAATCAGATTATGAATCAGAAGATTTTTTTCCTGCAATATATTTAGCATATTTAACATTAAAGAATAAGCAAAGAAATAATACTATACTTCAACTTCCTAGTAATATGACTGTTGAACAAGTATTATTTACATTATCAATTAAATACTACAATTATGATGCTGAAAAAATAAGTCAAGCACTATTATCTAGTGATTCTAATGAATATACCACAATGATTAATCGATTAAAAGATGAACAAAGAATGAACATTTATAACTACTTCTTAAAAAATGCTTTGGGTTTATTAGAAGAATATGATACATCAGTATTAGATCATTTAGAATCAATAATTAGAAAATTGACGCAAAAAAATACGGAATATATAAAGTCTTTAAGTACATACAATAGTAAATTAGATAGTTTAAAAAAATTATCTAAAGAAGAATTTGATAAATTATTTATTGATTTTCTAAGCTACATTAATGCACCTCAAAAATGGTTTGAATTGTATAATGAAGCACGCCAAAATAATTTAATTACTTTTGAATATAGTAAAGAAATGGATAATGGAGCATGTTATTTTGATGAAACCGATAATAAATGGAAAATCAAATTAATTTCCGATGGAACCATACGTACATTTATAACCTTTGTACATGAATTTATACATTATGTAGAAAACACGCAAAATGACAAAACACCTTTTTCGCTTTTAGAATTTCCTTCAATTTATTATGAAAATATTGCTGCAGAGTTTTTGAAAAATAATGGTTATGAAGATGAAATAATAGCTGAAGTAATAGCTAAAAGATTAGATAATAATTGTGATTTATTTAGTTATCAATTTTTACAATTAAAAGATATTTTAAGTTTTAAAAAAAATGGACCGATTTCTCTTGAACCAAGAATTGAATTTTATGAAAATTGGATTAGGTCAACGAACGAATTTAAAACTAATATGGCTGAAATATTCAAAAATCAAGGCCTTGAAGTACCAGATATGTTTTTATCACTAGAAGAAAGAGATCCTGCTGAAATTGCAAATAGTGAAATAGATGAAAAAATAGATGTGTTAGTTAAATCAGGATTATTAATATTAAATGGCTATCAATATCTAGTTGGAAGTCTATTAGCATTTGAAATTTTAGAAAACACTGATAGAAAGCATAGCAACGAAATGATGATTGATGTCACAAATCAATTAGATAATCATTCAATGGCTAGTATAATGCAATTATTTGGAATAAATTTATCTAGTGAACCTGAAAGCCGCATTCTAAAATAACCATAATTAAATAGTTTGAATTAAAGGTACATAAACATTAAGGAGTGGTAGAAGAAATTCTATCACTCCTTTACGTTTCTAACATTATTGGTAATAATCATAAACCTACACATTTCATTTTTAAGAACAAAAAAAGAAGCATATCTATTTTAAATATACCTCCTTATCAACAATCTAAACAACATTACATTGCTTTAGCTGTTGTGCTCTTGCTTTTTTTAGTCTTGTCTTTTCTAAATATTGGAGTAATTACATAATCATCAAAACACATTACAATGAATGCAGTACATCCAGTAAACAATATATTAAATATTATACTTGCATGATAGCTCATTTCTGGGAACAGATAAGCAATTAAGAAAACAAATATGATATGCATTGCATAAAAGTAAAGTGATAACTTTCCTAAAAATGCACAAACACTACTTTTATTATACAACGCAGATATGTAATCTTTATTTGTAAGTAATATTACTGTAAATACGAAAAGTACTATTCCATTAGTAAACTCACTCCAAGTAACACCAGCATATATAGTATATAGGAAGAATACTGCAATACCTATATGAAGTAAACTAAATGCCATAGTCATTAATTCACTGAATTTCTTCTTTCTAAAGTATTCAACTACATAATACATAAGCATACCTAAACACATACCAGCCATTACTCTAGCTAAACCATTAGGAAATCCAATAGAATTAATTGATGTTCTACTCCATCCAACATCAGTTAAACCAACACTAGCATAAGTTAAAATAACAAATACTGGAGCAAAGAAACCAGTAAAGAAATCTTCACTTTTAGATACTAAATAATATAATATCAAACTAGCTAAAATTAAAGCAGATAAATACCACAACGGACCATTCCAAAGTTGTGAAGTTCCAAGTGTAATATCAAGACTTAAAGTTTTTAATTCCAAAAGTCCTACTGCTCCAATTTGCGAAATTCCTAAGAATTCCCAAATAGAATCCATAAATACAGCAAATATTTGATTAATTGCTGTTCCATTTATAGCATTACGTACTATAAATGCTAATAAAACCCCTATAAATATAACTGGATAAAGCATTTTAAATCTACTACCAGCATATTTCCAAGCTTGCTTTGAAGGCATTTCCCCTTTTGTAGCTTCTTTTCTCTTTTTATAATGAGCCATTAGGAAATAGCCAGATAAAAATAAGAAAAACCCTAAAACTCTACCACCAGTGAAAATTAAATCATCAATCTTGTTACTCCATACAAATGAATTTACGTGTCCTAAAGCGATAGCTACAGTAAATATGAAACGCCATAACTCAACTGTTGTAATTTTTGAACTTTTCATAAACCAAACATCCTTTCTAGTATCACTACTATTAAAATAGTATAATAAATATCGAATTTTGTCAATTCTTGCTAACACATTTGACAATTTCTTGTTAACAAAAAAAAATTAATCAATATATGACTAAT
>CAZEMQ010000005.1:0-19591 GCA_964513435.1 uncultured Muribaculaceae bacterium | reverse complement strand
AGTCTGACAAACAAGTAGAGTTAAAATAATGAATACTTTTCCCTCTCACACCACCTAGATAAATGCCATGCTCGGCACACTAAAAAACAAAGCCCCAAGATAGGGACTTAGAGATATTACTTTTCGAAATCGTTAGTAAACTAATACTATAGTGAAATCGAAAAAAATAATCATGTACATAAGTAATACCTGTAGTACATAGTCATATTATTTTCTATTTTTTCATTTTTATAGTACCAGTTTTTTCTAGTTCAACTTCTTCTTTACGATAGTTTAAAGCCATACCAATTGTAAAAGCATAAGCTAATAAATATGTCCAAATCATTAAAATGACAATATTAGCTAAACTACCATAAAATGTAGCATAATAAGCAATATTATTGATATAATACGAATAAATATAAGTAATTATTATCCAAGAAAAACTAGTGAATAAAGCTCCATAGCCAACGCTTTTGCTTTTAACTTTTTTATTCGGAGCAATAGTATACAATATTTTAATAAAGAAATACATGATTAACCAAGTAATAGGTCCTTGTAATATTGTAATTACTAAAGTAACGTTTTCAGTTACGGTTTTATTTAAATCAACAAATTGGAATAATTCAATTATCTTATCACCGAAAACAGGAACTATTAACATAAATACGAATAATAAAACTAAAAAGAAAGTCATAATTATCGCTTTAAATCTTCTTTTAAAAAAACCAGTTTGTTCCTCACCATAAATAATATTAGAAGTAACAATTATCGATGCTGGTCCATTGGAAGCGATAATATATCCCATTAAAACAGCTGAGAAAAAAGCTAATCCTGAAATATTAGTTGTTTCTGGAACATTTAACAAAAGTCCAGCTATATCTTGTGAAAAAGCATTCGCTAAAAATTCATAGATTATATCAGTTGAAAGATTTAAGGCACTTGCTCCATAACTAATAAGGGTTATTGTTGGAACAATTGCTAAAACAAAGAAGAAGGCTAATTGCCCAGGCAAAATAGCCATATCTGGTCTTTTTAAGACTTTGCGAAAATTATCAAAAAATTCTTTAAAATCACTTTTTAATTTCTTTTTCATTTTTTCCCGCTTCTTTTTGTTTTTTCATATCTTCAACTGCTTCGTTTAAAGCATCTTCAATAGTTTTAATATCATCCATAATCATACTATATCCAAATTCAGCGCCATGTTCATATGGTAATTTTTTTATTTCTTTATTTAATTTATGAATGTAATTACTAATTTGTTTTTGACTATATCCTACTAAATAGATTACAAATTCATTACCATCAGTACGCATTATTTCGCTATTATCAAGTTGAGTTTTAACCAAAATATTAGCTGTGGCTTTAATTTGTCTATCTCCTTCATTATAACCATATAAGTCATTTATTTCTTGAATCTTATTTAAGTCAATAACCATTATTGTTTGCGGATAGATAGTATTATTATTCCAAGTCTCAATATTTTCATTTAAGAAATTTCGATTTTTTAACGAAGTAAGTTGGTCTATAAATTTCATCTTATCTTCTCTTTTTATTTTTCTGGCAATCGATATCTTTTTACTTTTCTTAATAATTATAAGGATAATGACAATAGCAATAATTACTATGTATAAAATGTATTCTGCTATTTTAGTTATTAATCCTCCACTGCGAATAGTTTCATAATGATTATCTAATCCTTCAACAATTATTTCATCTTCATCAAGGAAACTAATATATTTATCTAATAAAAGATATAATGCACTATCGGTTCTTACTTTAAATGTATAAGTTGAATCTAAATAATCCGTGTATCTTGAAGTATAATTATCTAATTTGCTATCACTATAATAATCAAATGTGTACTTATCTAATACGATATAGACATCTTGTTTATTTAGTTTAAATAAATCATTGGTTGTAGAAAAAGTTTCAACTTCAATACCAGAAATATTACTTATGTAATCATATATTTTACTATTTTCTTGAACATATACAGTTTTACCAATCAAGGAATTGACTGATTTAATTACTTCAAAATTGTCACGACGAGCTGCAATAACATATTCGATACTTATACCACTTGTTTGATTGTAATCATCAGTAAAATTGTAATAATTAAAGTATAAATCGATATCACCATTAGCTATGGCTTCAGTAAAACTATTGTAATTTCGATATCTTTTAAAATTAAATTCTACATCGGCAAAATCACTGAATCGACTTAAATAAACTGCAACAATCCCGCCGTATTTACCTCCAGTTATGACTTCATATGGTGAAGCATTAACAAAACCATAATTATAAGTTACACTTTGAAGAGAATCTATTTCTGTATCAGTAATATTTAAAGCTGTTGTAAAAGTGGAAAACAACGCCTCATTGTAGGAAGTAGTAAAATTGTCTTTCCATTTATTATAGTATTTTATCAATACACTACTTAAAGTAGTATCTTCAGTTTGCATCGTATAGTAAACTTTGATATCCCCAAAATGATATACAATATTATAATCATTACTAAGTATAGTATCTAAATATTGTAGCAATGGAACAATTATGAAATTTATATCATCTTCTAAAGCACTAAACAACTCTTCAGTTGATTCATACTGTGTAAAACTAACATTGGTAACATTATCAATATAATTTGAAACATAACTTAAATCACTAGTAAGAATACCGATTGTTCTTCCTGATAAATCACTAGAATTAGCTATATTTTCATTTTGATTACTTACTAAAACATAATGATCTTCATAAAATACTATATCATTATCATTGATACTTGTTTTAAGTCCCAATGTTAAACCAGATGGATTACTTCCAGCATTAAATGTTATAACATTTGTAGTCATACCATATTCACTTTCAAAGTCTTCGATAAAATCATAAAATACTCCCGTACCATTTTTACCAAAAACATTGGAATTGTTAACAACATTTATATTTTGAATTGTGTTAATATTTTCGTTTATCCAATTTCTTTCAGCAACCGTTAACTTATTTTCATCACTTAAAATAAAATATAAGCCAATACCTGCCAGAATAACTACAATTACTATAATAACGATTATTAATATACTTTTTTTCTTTTTCATTACTACTCTTCTTCACTTTCTACTGGAGTATTATTATTCCATATCAAACCTGAACCTGCAACATTTTTAGCTCCCATAATTGTGAATCCTTCACTATTTTCTGTTGAATCACAGGTTAAAATGAAATTGATATCATAATATGATAAGATTTCTTCACTAAATTGTTCTAAGGAAGCTGCCGCTTTACTTTGAGCTTCAACTAATGAAGTGTCTCCGACAAAATCAATTGCAATATAAATAATACGTCCGCTTATATCAAAACTAACTGAATTAACCAAGTCATCACTTTCTAATGTGGAAGTATATTCAGATATGAAATCATCTTCAATAGGATAGTCTTCAATACCATCTAGTCTATCTCCATAAACCGATTCACTTCCGCCAAAGAAATAAGAAAAAGTTACAATCAATATCGCAATAAAGCAAATAACTAGGATTATACCTAAAACTATTAAGACTCTATTTTTCCCCCATATCTCTTTTAACTTATTCAAAAACATTCACCGTCCTTAAGTAACATAATTATACTACATATATATTATTTATTGCAAATTATTTAACACTTCTAATGTTTTTGTCTCATCCCAAATCGTTGTTCCCAAATTTAGAGCATCACGGTATTTACTACCAGGATTATTACCTACTATCACGATATCAGTATTTTTACTCACTGATTCACTTACACTAGCTTTGTAGTTTTCTAGTTTTTCTTTTATTTCTTTGCGTCCCCAGCCAGATATCGTACCAGTAATTACAAACTTCTTGCCACTAACTAGTTCATTTGTACCACTTACTTTACCTTTATAGGTCATATTTACACCAATTTTCTTTAATTCAGCAATTAAATTTTGATTGTTTGCAAAATAATTGATTAAGCTTTTTGCAGTAACTGTACCAATATCTCTAATGCTTTCTAGTTCTTCTTGAGTAGATGTCATAAGGGTATCAATATCCTTAAATTCGGAAGCTAGAAGTTTGGCAGTTTTTGTTCCAACTTCTTTAATTCCTAAACCGAATAACAAACGTTCTAAACTATTATTTTTAGAGTTTTCAATATTTTCTATAATTTTATTTAAACTTTTTTCACCATAACCATCGAACTCCATTATTTCCTTTTTCTTATCTTTGATACTATATATATCCGTAATAGTTTTAATAAAACCTAAATTGTATAGTTCTTCAACAATTTCATCTCCCATTCCTTCAATATTCATAGCATCTCGTGATACAAAATGAATAATGCTTTCAATATTTCTTTTAGGACAAGAATTATTTATACAGTAATAATCAACTTGGTTATCTGGTTTAACTAATTTTTCATGACACATTGGACATTCTAAAATCATTTTAAAAGGCTCTTCCTTGCCTGTTCTTCTTTCAAATTTAGCTTCGATAACTTCAGGGATTACATCTCCAGCTTTGCGTATAGCCACTGTATCACCAATCATTAGATGTTTATTTAAAACATAATCTTCGTTATGAAGTGTTGCTCGGCGAATAGTAGACCCCATCACCATCACTGGCTCTAAAACAGCATTCGGAGTAATTCTTCCTGTTCTACCTACTGTAAATATAATATCGATTAATTTGGTAAGAACTTCTTCAGCAGGAAATTTATAAGCCGTTGCCCACTTAGGATATTTTGCAGTGTTTCCCAATTTCTCTTGCATCGCTATATCATTTACTTTAATAACCACACCATCAATTTCATAAGGCAATTTGTGACGTTTTTCTGTAGCTTCATTGACAAACTCTAGAATTTCAGAAATATCATTAACCAATTTACTATTAGAATTAACTTTAAACCCTAAGGATTTCATAAAATTTAAAGCTTCATAATGCGTTTTAATTCCATACTTTTCTGGTTCAGGAAGATTATAGATAAAGGTATCTAGTTCCCTCTTAGCAGCCACTTTAGAATCCAACTGACGAACTGAACCAGCTGCTGCATTACGAACATTTTGAAGAAGTGGAAGTCCTTCCTTTTCACGTTGTTCATTTAGTTTCTTTAAAGTACTTTTGTTCATGAATATTTCTCCACGAACTTCAATATCAATCGCCTTTTTTAAAGTAAGAGGAATACATTTAATTGTTTTAACATTATGAGTTATATCTTCACCAGTTATACCATCTCCTCGAGTAACCCCACGAACTAATTTGCCAGATTCATAAATTAAAGATACACTCAACCCATCAAATTTGTATTCGCAGACATATTCTACTGAACCAAATGCACTAGATTTGTTGACAAAATCACGAATTTCATCTTCATTAAAAACATTGGCTAAACTCATCATCGGTATTTCATGGACAACTTTCGCAAATTTATCGATTACTTGCCCTCCAACTCTTTGGCTTGGAGAATTAGAATCGAGCAATTCAGGATATTCATTTTCTAAATTGATTAGTTCCCTTAAATATTTATCATACTCTTGGTCAGTAATAGTAGGATTATCATTTACATAATAATTATAATTTGCTTCATTTATAATTTGAGTTAATTCAGCAATTCTCTTCTTTACATTTTCTATCTCCATCATATCAGTCCCAAAGTTTCTTTGGATATTCTCCTTTCTTAATTAATTCAACTATATTTTCTTTTAATTTAGGTAAATCTTCTTTATATGTTATTCCTAACCAACGAGATTTACTAGTTTTAGCAATCATCTTAATATTACCCTTTTTTATTCCCTGACGAATTATTTCTGGAAGTAAAAATTCTGTTTTTAAATCTAGTGGTTGATGAATAAATATATCAAATTCTTGAATTAATAAATCTAAAAATTCTTTTCTAAGTCCGAAGAAATTAACTGTAACAGGATGATCTTTAGCTATAGTTAACTCTTTATCATCAAATAAAGATTTAGCAATCACCATTTCGTTATCAATACTTACTTCACACTCTAAATTATCAGTTACATAACCTTCCGAATCTGTAAATACTACCCCTTTTCTCACTGAGCCATTAGGGCTAGCAGTAACATAAAATGGATAATTAACTGTTAAATGTTTTCCTTGATAATCAGGGTTTTGAAAAAATTCAACAGCTACTTTGTAAGAATCAAAACCATAAAAATCATCGGCATTTATTACTACAAAATCACCATCAATTAAATGCCTAGCACAATAAAGTGCATGCCCTGTTCCCAACATTTTTTCTCTTCCTTCTGGTAAAACCACATCATTAGGAACCATATCTAGCTCTTGAAAAGCATATTCTACTTTAATTTTAGAACTAAATTTATTACTAATGTTATTTTGAAAATATTCTAAATTTTCTTTTCTAATAATAAATATTACTTTACTAAAACCTGCACGAATAGCATCATACACTGAATAATCAGCAATTATCTCTTTACTTAATCCCACTGGTTCAATTTGTTTTAATCCTCCAAAACGAGACCCCATACCTGCAGCCATAATAACTAATGTTAAATCTTTCATTCCTCACTCCTCTTAAGACCTTGATAATTACTCAAGAATTTCTTTATGCCATATTTTTTATCAAACGCAACAGTTACAAATCGATCATCACAATCAATCACTACACCTCGTCCAAAACTCATATGATAAACAATTTCTCCATGTTGATAATTTGTTGCCTCGCTACTGTAATATTTTTCTTTAGCAATCTTTTGAACTTCTTTAATCGAAATATCTTCTTTATCAATCAACTCAGGATCTATTTCTCCAATAAAACGACTCGGCGGGTTCATATTAGTATTACCAAAAAGCATTCTTCTTTTAGCATTAGTTATATAAAGTCTTTCTTTAGCCCTAGTTATTGCTACATAACAAAGTCTTCGTTCTTCTTCAATTCCATCCTTTTCCTGTAAAGACATCGAATGTGGCATAATATTTTCTTCCATGCCCGCTAAGAAAACAACTCTAAACTCTAAACCTTTTGCTGAATGCATAGTCATCAAAGTAATAACGGAATCATTATCATTATGGTCTGATACATCAGCAACTAAAGAAATATCTTCAAGAAAATCTTCTAAATTTACTGTTCCTGTTTCATTTTGATAGTTTTCGGTTATACTTTTAAACTCTAGCAAGTTTTCAAGCCTTAATTCTGCTTCTAAAGTTTTGTCATTTTCCATTTCAGCTTTCATTCCAGTTTTATCTAAAACCAAATCAATTAACTCTGTCAAATTAGTATTCATACTAGCTTCAGTCAATTCTAAAATTATCTTTTTAAATTCCAACTCTTTAGGTTTATTTAAAACTTCAAACATTGAAGCGTTATTTTCACGAGCTTTAATTTCTAACTCTTCTATTGATTTAGAACCAATTCCTCTTTTAGGCACGTTAATAACTCGTGTAAGTGAAACATCATCAGCATGATTTGCAATAAGTCGTAAATATCCCAACAAATCTTTAATTTCTTTACGTTTGTAAAAGTAATAACTTCCAACAACTTTATAAGGATAATTATGTTTTAACATTCCCTCTTCTAAAGCTCGTGATTGAGCATTTGTCCGATAAAGAATAGCTATATCTTGATATGTATAACCACTACTTAATAACTTTTTAATTTCCTCCATTATTAAAGTTACTTCATGTTTTTCATCATAGCTTCGTAAATATTTTACTTTAACTCCAGAACCTAACTCGCTATACAAATTAATATCTTGACTTTCTTTGTTATTTTTAATTACTGAATTAGCTGCATTAAGTATTGTGTTTGTACTTCGATAATTTTGATTTAAAGTAATACATTTAGCTTCTGGATAATTTTTTTCAAAATTTAAAATATTACGATAGTTTGACCAACGAAAACCATAAATCGATTGGGCTGGGTCACCGACAACAAATAAATTGCGATACTTTTCAGCTAATTTTTTTATTAATTTGTATTGTACTTCATTAGTATCTTGATATTCATCTATTAATATATAACGATATTTCTCTTGATAATATTCTAATACTTCTTCATTTTGAAAAAATAATTCCACTGGCAATTTTAATAAATCATCAAAATCTACAGCATTGTTTCTTCGTAATACTTTTTGGTATTCAAAATATACTTTGGCAGCAACTTGATCAGGAACACTTATCAAAAATTTGTCAACATCTGCATCACTAAGCATTTCATTTTTAATAAAACTAATTTTATTGCGAATAAAGCTAGGACTGTATTGCTTAGGGTCATAACCTAAATCTTTCAAAATTTTTCTGATTATACTAATTGCATCATCGCTATCGATAATTGTAAAATTTCTCGACAAACCTAAAGTTTCATAATTTTCTTTAATTATCCTTAAACCAAAAGAATGAAATGTCCCTACAAAAGCATAGTTATCATCTACAACATTAAAAATACGTTCTCTCATCTCCTTAGCTGCCTTATTGGTAAATGTTATAGCTAGTATATTACCAGAATAAATCCCATGTTCAATTAAATTAGCAATTCGCATTGTTAAAACTTTAGTTTTACCACTACCAGCTCCAGCTAAAACAAGGCAAGGACCATCTATATGTTCAACTGCTTCTTTTTGTTCTTTATTTAGTCCATCTAATATATTCACTGTAAACCTCCACACTAAATTAATTATACCAAATTATCCCTAAGTTAAAAAGCACTAGCACTACTTTTTTAACATAAAAAAATACACGATTTGTGTATTTTTACCAACGACCACCACCGCCGCCGCCAGAGCCACCTCCTGATGATCCGCCACCTGATGAACCTCCACTAGAACCACCAGAGCCTCCAGATGAAGGCGATGAACTAGACGAATTCATAATCCTAACCATACTTTCATTAAATGTATTAACATTAAATGAAGTTGTTCCAGTATACCAATCTGCTGGCTCTAATGAAATACTTTCAAATTTCTTAATCCATTTTTTAGATACTCCCAAAACATAAGTAAACGGTAATATATCGTAAAAGTAACTAGGATTTTTGTTTACTAATTGTTCTAATTGTTCTTTTTCAGCAGTTAACAAGAAATGTCTAAATCCTTTAATACGACCATATATTTCCAAACCAAATTCCGTTCGAACAACAAATTTTTGAGCCATAATTGCAATAATAATTGCTACAACAAAACCAATAAGAATATTTATAATTGGTAATGTTCCAACTGTATAAACTTCAATTATTGGTGAACACATTCCTATTGCATGAATAGTTATAAAGAATAACATTATTATACCAAAAACTAAACTTCTTTGCATAAGAGTAATTATTAAAGCAAACAGCGGAACATAAATAAGCATCAAAATACAAACATATATAATAGTTGTAACTGAAGCAAAATTTATTATCTGTAAAATAAGTGTTCCTAAAATGGCAATAGCAGCAAGTAATATAAGTAAGAATTTATACCAACTATTATTTTTAGCAACTAGTTTTCTTTTATTTTCTTTAGTATTAATATCTCTTCTAATCAAGTTCAAGGTTCTATAAAAACTATATTTTAAAGAACTTAATGTTACTTCATCCCCCTTCCTAAATAAACCTTCCATAAATTTTCTTTCTTCTTCTTTTTCTCCATCATAATCTTTTATCTTAATAATTTTAAAATCAGCTTTAGATAATAACCCCTTACTTTTTTCTTCAACAATTTTCAAATATTTCTTATCAGCTAAATAGACAAGTAAGGATACAATATCATTATTAGTTACGCTTCCTTTGTAAAAATATGCTACTTCAACGCTATTAAAATCTTCTGGTGGATAAAACTCAACGGGGTCTATCACTTTTTTATTTAAATTTTTAAAATAAACTATTGCTAATGCTAATAACAAACAACCAAGTGGTAAAACAAAAGAATAAGTAATATAAGAATCATATATACTTTTAGCATCACTAAAATACCCTTCTGGAAGTTCTAATCTTATTGTCAGTGCTTCACCTGAATAAAGGGCACTATAAGTCCTTCCAGTAATCGTATTACCATCTACTTCATAATAAACATTGTTAGTTGTAGAACCAGCACTACCACTTGAAAAACCTAAAAGACTTTGATCAAATTCTTCTGGCATATTGATTACAAACTCTACTTGTTCTATGATAGTATCCCATTCCGAACCAATAATATTATAATAAAATTCATCCATATCATCTAATAGGTCTTTACCAATATTATAAGTATAATTAATGACATAAGTTTGATATTCCGAAACATAAATATCGCTATCTCCCAAACGAGCCAAATAATTCCCATCTTCAACATCTACTACGTAAGTAACATTAGCAGTAAAATCAGTTAATAAAGCTGCATTGTTAGAAGTAGTGCCATCAAGTCTATAAACTGTATTATACTTTGGAATAGTCCTGTAAATACCATGACTAGCAACATTAAAATAAACTAATATTTCCTCTTCAATATCAAAAGTATTGTCTTTATTAACATCAATCGTAACTTTATAGTTTTCAATATAATATTCGTAGCCATCATACAATGCTTTTGAAGACTCAATATTTATAAAAAATGATAAAACTGAAACTAATAAAATAACAATCTTTTTCATAATTTAACACTCACCTTTTCTCTTTCTTCCTTTTGAGCTTCAAACATCATCTCTTTTTTATGTCCAGTTATCTTAGCTACAATATTTGATGGAAACATTTCAACTTTGTTATTATATATTCTAACAGTTGCATTATAATATTTCCGTGATTTAGCTATTTCGTCTTCAATTTTAACTAAATCATTACTAAGTTGCATATAATTTTGATTTGCTTTTAAATCGGGATAATCCTCTGCTAAAGCAACTAACTTAGTAATATTATCGAAAACATCAAAATTAGTCCTTATCTTCTCTTTAGTTGATAAATCATCATAAACAGTATTGCGAAGCTTAGTTATATTTGTTATTGTTTCTTTTTCATGCTTAGCATATCCTTGCACTACTGCTACTAAATTGGGAATTAAATCCCATCTTTTTTTTAAATAAACATCCATTGTTGCAAAAGATTCCTTAACTCGATTTTTTAATCTAATTAAACTATTCCAAGTTAATAAAATATACAAAACTAATATAATAACCACAATTAATATAATTAATACCACAATAACCACTCCTACAACATATCTTTGAATAAACCATAAATATAATTTTCAATATCAAAAGGAATTAAATCTGACATTTTTTCCCCTAGCCCCACAAACTTAACTGGAATGCCAACTTCTTCTTTAATAGCTAAAACTATACCACCTTTAGCAGTTCCATCTAGTTTTGTTAAAACTATACCAGTAATATTTGTTATTTCTTTAAAAGCTCCCGCTTGCATTATGCCATTTTGTCCAGTAGTAGCATCGATTACTAACAAAGTTTCATGCGGAGCATCTGCAACTTTTGTTCCGATTACTTTATTTATTTTTTCTAATTCTTTCATCAAATTAACTTTATTGTGTAATCTTCCAGCGGTATCAATTAATACTATATCAACCTCTTCTTCTATTGCTTTATCCAATCCATCGAATATTACTCCTGCTGGGTCAGTTTTTTCTTTTCCATAAAACAAAGAATCTGTTCGATCAGCCCATATTTTCAATTGTTCAACTGCGCCAGCTCTAAAGGTATCACCAGCAATCATCATTACTTTTTTACCTTCCTGTTTATACTTATAAGCTAGCTTAGCAATAGTAGTAGTTTTACCAACTCCATTTACTCCAACCATCAAAATAACTGTTGGACCATCTTCAGCCATATTAATTTTATCAGTAATCGATTCATTATTAACATAAATAATAAACAACTCATCAACAATTACTTCATTTAAATACTTAGTATCAGTGATATTTTCACTTTTGACACGACGGCGAAGCTTTTCCATAAAATCTAAAACTGTATTAACTCCGATATCAGCTGATATCAACAAACTTTCTAACTCTTCAAAATACTCTTCATTTATTTTAGTATATTTTATTCCTAACATATTTAATTTAGATACAAACTCAGTTCTTGTTTTTTCTAAACCTGTATCATATTTTTGAATATCTTCATTTACTTTTTCTTCCTTTTCTTTATTTTTAAATATATCTTTTATTTTATTGAATAATCCCATAACTAACCTCCAATTAACAATATAATATCATATTTGCAACTTGAATTATAGACAAAATAGATTATTTTTGGTATAATTTTATCAGTTCAAAACTTTATCACAAAATAAAATATAAGAAAGAAGGAATTTTTTTAATGGAAAATAATAAGATAGCCACTAAGGTTATTGCTTTAGGTGGTTTAGGTGAAGTTGGAAAAAATATGTATGTCGTAGAACACGATAGTGAACTATTAATAATCGATGCTGGGGTTATGTTTCCAGAAGACAATTTACTAGGTGTTGATTACGTTATTCAAGATATTACATATTTAAAGAAAAATGAAGATAAAATTAAGGGGTTATTTATAACTCATGGTCATGAAGACCACATCGGAGGTATTCCATTTTTACTTCAAGCAGTTAAAATACCAGTTATTTATACACCAAAAATTGCTAAAGACTTAATTTCAAAAAAATTAGTTGAAAGAAATATAAAGTATGATAATTATCAAATAATAACAGCTGATTTTAATGTTAAAACTAAATTTTTTGATGTGTCATTTATAAATACTACTCACTCAATTCCGGATTCATTTGCCTTACTTATAAAGACTCCGAATGGAACCATATTTGAAACAGGAGATTTTAAATTCGATTTAACTCCAATTGGACCGATGGCAGACATTCACAAAATGGCAAAAGCAGGAGATGCTGGAGTTACATTACTATTAAGTGATTCAACAAATGCCTTATCAGCAGGTTATTCTAAGAGCGAAAGTGCTGTTGATGGAACACTTAATGATATGATTAGTAAACATCATGGACGAGTTATTATTGCCACATTTGCATCAAATATTTACCGAATTAAACATATTGTTGAATCATGTAAAAAATATAATCGAAAAATAATTGTTTTTGGAAGAAGTATGGAAAACAGTATTGAACTAGCTTTAAATAATGGCTTACTTCAAGATAAAAGTATATTTATTGAAGCAAGTGATGCTAAATCATTAAAGAGAAATGAAATTTGTATTCTTTGCACAGGAACTCAAGGCGAACCTTTAGCAGCTTTATCAAGAATTGCTAATGGTCAACACAAACAAATTTCTCTTCTAGGAGATGACTTAGTTATATTTTCATCAAGCCCTATTCCAGGAAACGCTGAGAGTATCAATAAAATAATAAATAAATTATATTTAAAAGGAGTTAGAGTGTTTACTAATTCTGATTTCAGTGATGTTCATACATCGGGTCATGCTAAAGAAGAAGAATTAAAGTGGATGCTTAGAATAATAAAACCAAAATATTTTATGCCAATGCATGGTGAATATCGGATGCTTAAAAGGCATACAGAAATTGGTGTCCTTTGCGGAGTTGCACCAGAAAATACATTTATTTGTAGCAATGGCGATGTTATCGAGTTATTAAACGGTGAAATTCGCAGAGGTGGAACTGTTCAAGCTGGAGATGTATATGTCGACGGTTCTAGAATTGGAGATATTGGCAGTGTTGTAATAAAAGATCGTAAGTTAATGAGCCAAGATGGTATTTTAATAACTATATTAAATATTAATACTCTAACTAGAAGATTATTATTAAAGCCAAATGTTACTGCCAGAGGTTTTGTCCTAGTTAATGAAAACCAAGAATTAATGCAAAAAATCGAAAGAAAGATTGCAGAAATAGTAAATAATTTTCTTCATAAATTTCCCTACTCTTATACTGATTTAAAAAATCAAATAATTTTAGAACTTTTGCCATTTATCAACAATTTAACTGGTAGAAAACCAATTATACTACCAGTAATAATGGAAATAAATCAAGCTGATTATAAAAAATAAGGATATAACAAAAAAGTCATATCCTTTTATTTTGGAAACAATTTTAGTTCTAATTCATAAAAAAGCATTAGAATAAATCTAACGCTTACTTTGCTTCTTCAGAAACTCTCGTTTCTCTTATAACAGTTATTTTAATCGTTCCCGGATATTGCATCTCTTTTTCGATTCTATCTTTAATATCTCGAGCCATCTTATAACTCTTAGTGTCATCAACTTCTTGTGGTTTAACAATAACCCGAAGTTCTCTACCAGCTTGCATTGCAAATGTTTTTTCAACACCATCGTAAGAATTACCTAATTCTTCAAGTTGTTCTAATCTCTTAATATAATTTTCTAGAGTGTCATTTCTAGCTCCAGGACGAGCAGCTGATAAAGTATCTGCAACAGCTACTAATACAGCAATCGTCGATTTTGCTTCAGTATCTCCATGATGACTTGCTATTGCATCAAGTACTACTTCAGGTTCCCGATGTTTTTTAGCAAATTCTAAACCAATCTCCACATGGCTTCCTTCTATTTCATAATCTATTGATTTACCAATATCATGTAACAATCCTGCTCTTTTTGCTAAAGCAACATTTTCACCAAGTTCAGCAGCCATTAAACCAGTAAGGTTGGCAACTTCAATTGAATGTTTCAATGCGTTTTGTCCATAACTAGTTCGAAAATTTAGTTTACCAACTAAAGAAACTAATTCTGGGTCCATTTTAGCAATACCTAAATCATTTATAGTTTGATTACCTATTTGAACAATTCTTGCATTAACATCTTTTACGGTCTTATCATAAATTTCTTCAATTCTTCCAGGATGGATTCTTCCATCTTTAATCAAAGATTCAATTGTAAGCTTAGCAATTTCTCGCCTTAACGGATCAAATGAAGATATTGCTATTGCCTCAGGTGTATCATCAATTATCAAATCGACTCCCGTAACAGACTCAATAGTTCTGATGTTTCTTCCTTCTCTACCAATAAGTCTTCCTTTCATATCATCATTAGGTAAATCAATAGTACTTACGGTTTGAATACCTACAACATCATCAGCATATCGCTCCATGCTATTAACTATTAATTGCTTAGCAATCTCGTGAGCTTCTAATTTTGCTTTTGCTTCTTCTTCTTTGATATAATTAGTTATTTCTACTTCCATATCTGCTTCTACTCTTTGCATGATTGCTTCACGAGCTTTTTCTTTACTATACTTAGCAATAGTTTCTAATTTTGCCACTTCTTCTTTAAGCAGTGCATCCATTTTTTCCTCTTTGTCTTGTAATTTTTTTTGCTTTGCTAATAAATCATTTTCTTTTTCTTGGAGATTATTATCTCTATTTTGAAGCATTTCTTCCCTTTTATCTAAGTTATTTTCTCTTGCTAAAAGACGGTCTTCGCTTTGTAAAAGTTCAGCCTTTTTTTCTTTTATTTCTGCTTCGGTTTCTTGTTTCAAACGAAAACTTTCTTGTTTTAATTCAAGTAAAGCATCCCTTTTATTCCTTTCTGCCTCTTTCTTGGCATCTTCAATAAATTTATTAGCTTTACTCATTGCTTTGGATGCTTTTATACTAAATATAATCCAAACAATGAGTGAACCAACTAAAATTCCAACAACAAGAGCTAAAATGGAAAATAACCATACATTATCCATTTTTACCTCCATTTTCTTATAGAATATATATTAAACATATAATATTTATATCTATATTTAAATTATAATTGGAAATGGGTAAATAATCAAGTATTTGTTGCAATTAAAAAAACTAGCGAAAATTTTTATTTGAAACTCCGTTTTTAGTAGAAAACTGCAATAAGTAAAAAAAACGAACATAAATCTGTTAATTTCTGTATACAACAATTTATCTATTTATTATAATATTTAATATGATTTATCATCTTTATTGCCATTTTTATTATGAGATACGGCATTTAATTTGAAAAACTAAAAATCCGTTGAAAAAACGGACTTTAGTCTAAAAATTCACGTTTTCAAAACCATCCACAAATGCGCCATTAAAGCATTCATAATGATTCTCATGTTGTTCCGTCCATAAATCTATATTTCATTAGATACCTCCAATCAGTCTTATAATATGATTATACTAGATTTTTCTTTTATTAGCCATACCACATCACTTCAAAAATTAATTTTCAATTTTTTGTGCTACTACTAATTTTTTAGTAGGCCTAGATATCGAAACATACAACAATTCTGGCGTTAATTCTTTAGGATTAACTATAAATACATTTTCAAATTCTAATCCTTTTACTAATAAAATTCTAGATACCATATTCTTATACTTGAATTTATTATTCAATATTGATGAATTCCTGATGTTAATTAATATATCTTTTGCAGAAATTTCTTTTTCTCTATCTAATTCTTTAATCAATATTCCCAATACTGTCCATAATTCTTTGCGATATATTTTCAAATTCTTATTTATATTTATTTGTTTTAATAATTCTATTATTTCAGACAAGGAAAACTCTATATTCAATTTTATTATAAGTTCTGCAACATTTTTATTTTTACTTATTTTAGATAAATTAAAATCATTTTTTTCAACTTTTTTTACTATATTATTAAATTCAGTTGCAAAATTTGTAAAACATAGTTTTCCTAAATTAATAATTTCTTTTATTATATTAATACTATCATTATTATCTAAATATTTTGTAATATTGTTAAGTGCTTTGCACTGAATTTCTTCTTGATAATAGAACCTTCCACCTAATTTTTTACAAAATGCATTAGCTGAATTTTCAACATTAAATAAAATCACTTTTCTACCTTCTAGAGTCAAAAAATTTAAAGCCTTTTTTTGTAAATCAATATAATCTTTATATTCAAAATACTCAACACAATCTGGTAAAGAATCAAAAATATTTTGATCTCCTGATAATATTTTTTGTCTAGATTGCATTATCCATTTTCCTAGATCTTGATTAGTTTTATCCCATCTCCAAGGATAGTTCATATTTCCTAATAATTTATAGTCTGTGTTAATTATTTCGTTAATTTTTATATTACAATTTTCAAAATTATATATAGATTGAAGTGGATCACCAAACACTTTGAATGCTATAAGATTAGAAATATTTTTAATTACATCATGTTGAATTAAAGTGCAATCTTGGTACTCATCGACCAACATCATGGAATATGTACTTTGAATAATATGTTGGATATGTTTATTATTCATTAGATTATTCATTCCAATATAGATTTGCTCATACGAATCATCAGAAGTTTCAGATAGTTTTTTAAAGCAACTAACATATCTAGAACAAAATGATGCGATAGTATATATGTTATACTTCGAGTTAACAATATTATTTTTCTTTAATCGCTTTTCTATATTTTCTATGCCTGCATTTGTATGTGTTAATATCAATACTTTTTTTGAATCTTTATACTCTTTAACAATATTTATAATGCTTTCTGTTTTACCGCAACCAGCAGGTGCAATGATTATACCATTTTCTTCTTTTTGAGTATTTGCATTATATTCCATTACACCAAATCCTAACTTCATTTAATAGCGATATAATTTCTGATTCTTTTAAATCATCTGATGATAAATCAATTATTAACTCACCAAGATATTGTCCATATGTAGTACCTTTAAAAACATCTTTATTTTCTGAATCTTTTTTTATAAGAATTTCATATAACTTATTTTTAATATTCTCTTCTTTAAATAAATCTTTTATATCTTCTAAATTTAATGTGGAAATGCCAAAAGTTTCTTCAATATATTTTTCAACTAAATAATTATTTTTAACTTGCACCATTATATTTATTATCTTTTGTAAATTTTCAAACTTAATGTCTTCTAGTAATCTTCTTTCTGTATTGAAGTTATTTTGCAATCTAAATACTTTAATATCTTGTAATTTATCTGCTTGCTTATTTGTAGTTTCATCATCTCCATCAATAAAGATAGATACATCATAACCTAATTTCTTAAATTGTTTTGCTTTGCTTATTGCACTTGCCCCACCATGACCATCTACAATTATTCCACTTGAATATGCTAAAGAAAAGTTTTGATCATTCCAAATATCATTAACTCTGCGTATAATTCCCCATTCAGTTGCACCTTCAGTAATTAGAATTTTTCTAGATAAAAACGCATATGGAAATCCTCTCAATAATTTTTGAAATTCTCTTGGAATACTTAGGCATTTTGTTTTTCCATTTTCAGATCTACATATTATTAAATTATCATAGTCAAGTTCTGTGATTGGAATAGGTGAATGAGTAGTTATTATTGATTGCCGATCTTTTGTTTTTAATTTATATAGTAAATCAGCAATACGATAGGGCTCTAATCCATATTCTATCTCATCTATTAATATGCAACTTTCGTTGTCTTCTCCTTCTAAATTTAATATTGACGATAATAATCTTTTTGTACCTGTTCCTTTTTTATTAAGTGGTATTAATCCATCAGATATACCGATATTGGATATATTTAAATCAGAACTTTTCATTTCAATTTCTAGCCCTAATTGATTATTTAGTTTGACATTATAATCATCAAGAACTTTGTTAATACTTGAAAAAGCAGTTGATACAGAAGAAGTATCTATATCTTGTTGTTTCACAGATTGTAGTATACTAAACAACTGGCTATTTAATTCTTTGGTATCATCAATATAACTTTTCAATATAGAATTTCTACCTATATAAAAGTCTTTATCAATATTTTCTCCAATTCTGGCAATACCAAATTTTGCTAGATCTCTATGTGATATTACCTTTTCCATATTTCTATTTGTAATTACTTTCCATTCTGGCTCGAAAAATTCATTTATAGATAACTGAATAGTTAAAAAAATTTCATCATCATCTGCTGGTTCATCATTACTATCATCTTCAACAAATTTTCTTATATAAAGCCCATATGTATTTTCATTGAAAAAATATTCTGGTAAATTTCCTAAAGTTAATTGAATTGAAATAGGATTACTTATATTACATTCATAGAAGTCAGTATTGGTAATATTTAAATTCCAATAAGGATATAATCCATACTCTATAGCATCTAAAATAGTTGTTTTAGTAGAATCACTTGCACCGATTAAACACAATAATTTGTTTTCTAATATCCAATCCATTTCTTTAATTCCCCTAAAATTTTCAATTTTTACTTGTTTAATGTACATACAAGCTCACCTCTTGATTTAATTTTACCATAAATTGACAAAATTCTCGAGACATTCAGAACCATTTGCGTTATACTTTTATTAGAGATTGATATTTTATATATCAAATCGTATGAGAGAAAGTTGTAGATATCTTCCACATCGCTCCATTTGAAAACAACTTACGGACTGTAAAAGCTTGTAAGTTTTTATTTTATGTAAAACAATGATTTTATTTTGCTAAATTTAAATAGCCATTAATTACTACCGAAGCGAAACCTGAAATTCATCATATAGAATTTCTTCTAGAATATCATATAATTTTAGTAACAAAGTCGCTTGTCAAAACTCCTTTTTCTAACGAAAGCCAAAACCAATAGAAGAATAAAATTAGGAGATACAATTAAATTTTTAAAAGAACCTGAATTATCAGGATCTATTATCAGGATCTTTTAATGTAAAAGTTACTGGTTTATTGAGATACGAATCTTTTAAAGATATGTTTAAAGATTTTGACATTTCTA
>CAZEMQ010000004.1:14935-20019 GCA_964513435.1 uncultured Muribaculaceae bacterium | reverse complement strand
TTTTTTTTGCAAGAAGAATTGCTAAAAAAAACATTTATTGTTATAATTGTTTAAGTAAGAAGGGAAAATATGAAGCAAAAAGTATTAAATTGTATAAAAAAAGTACGTAAAAATGTTGTTGAATATGTAATAACAAATCGCCTGTTTATATCTTATGTAATACTTTCCTTAATTGGAACAATGTTGGTAAGAAAATTCACAATAGGCACATTTTTTAGCTTAAAACCAATGATAACCGATTTAGGTATTATTCTTGTAATTGGAGGGTTAGGTTATTTTGTCAAGCCTAAAAATCAATTTAAATATTACTTTATTTGGTTAATCATTTTTACATTGATTAATATTATAAGTTCGATTTATTATACTTTTTTTGTATCATTTGCTTCCTTTGGTGAACTCGGAACTGTTGGTCAAACTGAAACTGTAACAGGGTCGATTTTTGAGAGAATTAGATTCGTCGATTTAATGTACGTTGCATTCCCTATAATATTTTATTTAATTCATAAAAAATTATTATCAACTTCATATTATTATTTTATTGACAAAATTGAAAAAGGCAAAAAAATGCTTATTACAACTATTCTAGTCGGAGCATTATGTTTGGCTTATAGTTTTGGTGTTGCCACAAGTACTGATTATAGTAGATTAGCTAAACAATGGTACCGAGCATATATTGTTGAACGTTTTGGTATTTTGTTATATCAATTTAATGATTTGGTGCAATTTTTAACAATTCGAACGAGTAGTTTGTTTGGTTATGATGATGCTTTGCTCGAATTTACAGAATATTTTGATGCCAAAGAACAAACTGAGGAAAATGAATATACGGGTATTTTACAAGGAAAAAACATCGTTTTTGTTCACTTGGAAAGCATGCAAACATTTTTGATGGATTTAGAATTTAACGGTGAAGAGGTAACTCCAAATTTAAATAAATTAGCAGAAGAGGGAATGTTTTTTTCTAACTTCTATCCACAAGTTAGTGTTGGAACGAGTTCTGATACAGAATTTACTTTATTAACAGGTCTTATGCCAGCAGCTAGTGGAGCAGTATTTACCAGTTACTATGACCGAGAATATTTTACGATTCCTAAATATTTAAAGACCTTAGGATATAATACATTTAGTATGCACGGTAACTTAGATTCTATGTGGAGTAGAAACAGAGCCCATCCATCGCTAGGATATGATGACATGTATTTTGAAGAAACTTACACTTATACTGAAGAAGATGTAATTAATTTGGGAATAAATGACAGAATGTTTTTTGAACAAATCGTACCAATAATGGAAAACATAGAAGCAACTTATGAAAATTACATGGGATACATAATAACGTTATCTAATCATTCACCATTTTCAATTGCTAGCGAATATAGTACCCTTGATTTAACAAGTTATTATAGTGTAGTAAATGAAGAAACTGGTGAAGTTACAGAATATGCAAATGATTGGTTATCCGATACTGCTGTTGGTGAATATATTATGAGTGCTAACTATGCTGATTTAGCTCTTGGTGAATTTATAGATTATATAAATGAATCAGATGCTTTTGATAATACCGTGTTTGTTTTCTTTGGAGATCATGATGCTAAATTAACTCGTAGTGAAATAAATTATTTATATAATTTAAATCCAGAAACTGGTGAACTTTATGATGAATCTGATCCAAACTATGTTGCATATGATTACTATGCACATGAATTAAATAAAAATACGCCACTTATAATATGGACTAAAGATGCAGAATTACAAGAAATATTTAGTGGTGAAGTAACTTATGTAACAGGTATGTATAATGTTGCAGCAACCATACTAAATATGTATGGATTATATAATAAGTATACGGTTGGAGATGATATCTTTAGTGTGAAAGAAGATAATATAGTAGTTTATCCAAATGGAAACGTTTTAACTAACAAAGTATATTACAATAACTCAACTGGAGAATATAAACTGTTAACTGATGAAGAAGTGGATGAAGAATATATTAGCCAAATTAGTGCTGATGCAGAAAAAATATTGGATATATCCAATTCAATAATAGTATATAACTTATTAGAATCTATTGATATGAATGGGGAATGATATGAAGAAAAAGAAAAAAATAATATTGATTGTAATAATAGTTCTTATTGTAGTAGCAATATCTGCTTTTGTTATCTACAAAATATTAAATAAAAATACAACTAACGATACTATAAATGTAGTTGATAGTATTGAAAAATTCGGTTATACGTTAGATGAACGTGATACTGAATTAATGAAAAATACATATAATGAATTAAAAACAGTATTACAAGCTGATGAAATAGATTATGATGAATATGCTAGATTATTAGCAGAATTATTTGTCATTGATTTATTTACTATGGATAATAAAATTAACCGTTATGATGTTGGAAGTACTGAATATGTATATCCAGCAAATGTTGATAACTTCAAAAGCAATGTTGAAGACACAATTTATAAAACTATGGAAAATAATTCAAACGGCAAGAGAAATCAAGACTTACCAGAAGTAAGTAGTATTGATAACAGTGAAGTAACAACATCAACTTTTACTATTGGAGAAGATGAATATGATAGCTATGTTGTTGAATTATCATGGTCATATGTAACTGATATGGGATATGATGATAATGCAACAATAACTTTAATAGAATTAGATGAAATATTATATGTAGTAGAATATGTAGCAGGAGAATAAAAAGGATGAATAAATTTATAAGAAAGTTAAAACGTTCAAATAAAGTATTACGTTATTTGTATTATATAATTAGTATAGTTTATATCATAAGTTTATTCTTTTTTATAAAAAGTTTATTAAATTTAGTAGGTATTGAAACTGTATTAAGAATAATATTTATAATCTTCTTTATATTATATATAGTAATATATTGTTTTTGGAATTTATTAAATTTATTACGTCGAAAATATAAAATGTTGATAATTACATCAATTATAGCCATTATTTTTATAGTAATTTTTTGTGTTGGATCTTATTATATAAATATGGTTTATAAAAACTTAGATAATATTACGGAAAGCGATAAGTTAATATATACTACATATTTGATTTCTATGAGCGATACAGAATTTGATAATGATTCTGTTATAGGTATGCTTGATGATGAAGAAGAAATTGAATGGAATGTATTAGCTCAAAAATTGTATAGTGAAGAAAAATTAGTTAATAGCATTGAAGACTATAGCGATTATAATGCAATGCTTAGAGATTTATATGCTGGTGATATTGATGCGATATTTGTTCCTGGAAGTTATGTTACATTGTTTAGTAATGAAGAACAATATGAAAATATAGCCTATGAGACTAAAGTATTGTATGAATATAGCGAAGAGATGGAAAATCAAGATTTGATTTTATCAAGCAATAAGGATTTTAGCGAACCACTTACATTTTTGATTATGGGTGTTGATTCTGAGACTTCGGGATTAAATGCAAATGCAGCATTCAATGGAGACACACTAATGGTTATTTCATTTAATCCAAATACTTTGACTGCTACAATGGTAAGTATACCAAGAGATACTTATGTGCCAATTGCATGTAATAATAATAACTATTCTAAGATTAATTCAGCGGCAGCATATGGGACAAGTTGTGTGATTGATACAGTTAGTAATTTTTTAGATGTTGAAATTGATTATTATGTAAAAATTAATTTTAAAGGAGTAGTTGAACTAGTTGATGCTTTGGGTGGAATAGAAGTTGAGGTAGAAGCTCCGACATATAACTCTGATGCTTATGATGGTTTGATGTGCGAACAAAATTCTGATCGGCTTTATGGAGATAATTTGGTTTGTATTGAACCAGGTTGGCAAACTTTAGATGGTGAACAAGCCTTAGCTTATGCTCGAAATAGACATTTGTATATTGGAGGAGACTTAGATAGAGTTGTTCATCAACAACAGGTAGTTGAGGCTATTGCTACTAAAGCATTACAATTTACTAGTATTAGTGAATTGCAAAGTATATTAGATGCTATAAGTAATAATATTGCTACTAATATGTCTACATCGACAATTTTATCAGGATATAACGTAATCAAAAATATGGTTTCTAATGTTATAAGTGGAGAAGATTTATTAAATATTAACAAAGCTTATTTAGAAACATATAGTTTGCCAGTTTATGTTCCTAGTATGGGGGCATATACTTCCGCTCAAGGATATTATGTTGATTCGTTAGAAGATATTAAACAAGCTTTAAAGGTTACTTTAGGTTTAGAAGAGGAAGAAGTAATTAAAACATTTAGTTTTTCTGTAAATGAAACTTACGAAGTTAGTTCTCCTGGTAGTGGTCTTACTAGTACTCGTTCAAATAGTACTCTGCCAAGTTTCATTGGAAGCACAGTTTCTCAAGCTGAAGAATTTTGTGCTGAAAACGGAATAATTTTAAATATTGAATATGTAGATGCTAGTAGCGAACACTATAATTCGGAGGTTGGCTTAGGCTTAATTGGAGATCAAAGTGTTCATATTGGAGTTCTTTTAGCGAATGTTAAAGAACTTACAGTATATGTTATAGATAGTAAAGATACTACAAGTAATGAGACAACAGAAAACTCTAGTACTGATACAAATATAAGTGAGGAAGAAGAGGAAAACACTGATAACTCTGAAGATGATGAAGAAGAAACAGATCCTGAAGAGTTGCTAGATATGATACTTGGAAATTAAAAAATCAACGATTAATTTTTCGTTGATTTTTTGGTTTTATTGCTCTTTTTCTTTTTGTAATTTTTCTTTCTCTTAGTTGGACTTACATATCCATTAGATCTATTCGAAGAATTATTTTTAGCTTTTTTGCTATTAGAATTTTTAGTTTTATTAACGTTTGTCTTATTGGTATTTTTGCTATTAACTTTATTATTAGCAACTTTATTATTAGTAGTTTTATTACTTTTAGTTTGTTTATTATTACTATTAGCTTTAACCTTGCTTACTGCAACGGTTGTGGTATTAGATTTACTTGTGGTTTTCTTTTTGGTTGTAGTAGACTTTTTCTTAGTGTTAGTTGTAGATTTTTTATTATTGTTAACTTTACTATTAGACTTAAC
>CAZEMQ010000004.1:0-14835 GCA_964513435.1 uncultured Muribaculaceae bacterium | reverse complement strand
ACTATTAGACTTAACGCTTTCCTTAACTTTATCCTTGTCAATTTTTACTTCAGCAATACTTTCTTTTTTGTTAACGGTCTCTTTTTCTTCTGAAGCGTTAGGAATTCCATTGACAGTAATTTCTTTTGGTATAGCAATTATCGTCTTATTATTATTTTTTGATGATAAACGATATATTTTATTAAATACAATCCAAATTATGCATAATGCTAATATTACTAAGTACATTGAAATTAAAAAAATTAAAGTAATGTCAATTTGATCAAAAGTTTTTTCCATCTATAACCACCACATTCAAATCCATTATAGTATATTTTACGAAAAAATAACAGATATTTTACACATTTTTACCGATTATTTGGTATAAAATTTGTCGAAGTATTATGATAATGTTATAATTATTATGTATACGATGATAAGGAGGTGTTTAAAATAAAGAAAATATTTGTGATTTTATCACTATTTATTTTAAATGCTTTCTTTGTATCTAATGTATATGCTGCAAGTACAACTGCTAGAGCATATATAAATTCTTCTTGTAATGTAAGAAATGGTCCAGGAACTAATTATGATATAATTCAAGGAACTAATAATGAAGGGGCGTATTATATTTTAGTTTCTGATACAACTTATAAAGATGAAAACAATTATTATAATTGTAGTAGTGATTGGTATCAAGTATATTACAATGGAACTGCAACTGGTTATGTTTGTGGAGATCATGTTGATGTAGTTTATAGTTATAGTTCTGATGATGTAACTCCATCTACTACTTGTGAAATAGAGATGAGTAATTTAGGTTTCCCTTCAAGTTATTGGGGAGGCTTGTGTGCATTAAAAGAAAGACATCCTAATTGGCAATTCGTTGCTTTAAAAATAGATTATGATTGGGAATATATTGTTGAAAAAGAAAGTTCTTGTGGAACTAATTTAATTTATGGCAGTACTGCTAACTCTGGTTTTGTTGATTCAAGTTGTAATTCTTATGATAGTGGATATGTAGGAATTACCCAAACTGGTGTTGCTTATTATATGGATCCAAGAAACTTTTTATCTGATCGTTATATTTTTCAGTTTGAAGCTCTAAGTTATGATTCTAGCTTTTCATCAATATATAATACAGCTGTAACTAACATAATTAAAAGTGCTGCATTTTACACATATCACGGATCTAGTTTAGTAACCGAAATTGTTAATAGTAGCTATTCGCTAAATGTTAGCCCTATATTTACAGCAACGCGTATTTTGCAAGAGCTTGGAACTAGTACATCCTTATATAATTTATATAGTGGAGTTTATACGGGATATAGTAATGAATATTATGGTTATTATAATTTTTATAATTATGGAGTAAGTGATTCTTGTGTTCAAAGTTATGGTACTACTTATTGTGGACTTAGTTATGCTAAAAGCAATGGTTGGAATAGTGTTAGTGCTGCAATTAAAGGTGGTCTTACTTCAATTGCTAATAATTATATTGCTAACAATCAAAATACTCTTTATTTACAAAAGTTTAACGTAAACCAAAGTAGTTCATCAAAAATAGCAACCCATCAGTATATGACAAATGTTGCTGCACCATCAAGTGAATCTGCAACAACTTATGCTGCTTATCGAGATTTGGGTATTTTAGAGTCTTCATTTATATTTTATATACCAGTATATAACAATATGGATGTAACGATTACTAATAGCTCTAATGGAGCAAGCGGAGATACATCTAGTGGAAGTGTTAGCACTTTACCAATTAGTACAATTGTAACATCAAGTGGTTATAAATATTCAAGTGGCTATATTTCTGGTGTTACTGTAGGTACTAGTGTATCTGAAATAAAATCTGATATAACTGCAATATCAGGATCTAATACAGTAACTGTATATAATGCTTCTGGTAGTGTTGTAACTAGTGGAAATTTAGCTACTGGATATAAGATTGTGATAAAAAATGCAAGCAGTACTGAAACATTACAAGTTGTAGTTAAAGGAGATACCTCAGGTGATGGAGTTATCAATGCCCTAGATTTATTACAAGTTCAAAAAGCCATTTTGGGAACATATAATTTAAGTGGTGCATATAGCCTCGCTGGTGATACTTCAGGTGATGGAGTTGTCAATGCTCTAGATTTATTACAAGTTCAAAAAAGTATCTTAGGAACTTATACAATATCCCAATAATGAAAAAGGAGAATAAATGAAGAAGTTAAAACTAATAATAATATCATTAATTGCGTTAATTATATTGCCAATAAGTGCTAGTGCCGCTAGTGCAACAGTTAAAGTTACTGGTTCTAGTCAAGTTGTTGTTGGTAATAACATTACTGTTACGGTTACTTTATCTAGTTCTACTGCTATTGGTAGTTGGGAATTAGATTTAGATTATAATAAAAACTATTTAGAATTGGTTAGCACCACTAGTGAAGGTGGTGGAACTAGAATGGTAAATGCTTCAACAACAGGTGTTAAATCAAAGTCATATACATTTGTATTTAAAGCTAAAAAAACTGGTTCGACAACTTTGAAAGTGGGAACATATGATGCTTATGCTTATAATGATATGAGTCAGATGAGTATAACTTCAACTGGCAAAACTGTAAAAATCATAACCCAAGCGGAACTAGAAGCTAGTTATTCTACAGATAATAATTTAAAAAGTTTGACAGTTGAAGGATATGAAATAAGCCCAGAATTTTCTTCTGATGTAACCGAATATACAGTTACAGTTCCTGAAAATACTACATCAATAACTATTGGTGCTGAGAAAAATGATTCTGCTGCTACAGTAACTGGCACAGGAACAGTGGAAGTTACTCAAGGAACTAATAAATTTGAAATTGTTGTTCGAGCCGAAAATGGTAGTGAAAAAACTTATACTTTAACTGTTGAGGTAGTAGATCCTGACCCAATAGAAGTAAGCGTTGGCGATGAAGATTATACAGTTGTTAAAATAAGTGAATATTTGCCTCAAGTAAACGCCTATACCGAAACAACAATAGATATTGATGGCTATGAAATTCCTGCTTATACATCTGATATTACTGGTTTTACATTAGTAGGACTAAAAGATTCAAATGGTGATATTTCATTATATATTTATGATATTGACAATAACTCTTATACACTATATATAGAGTTGGTGTCTAATCAACTTACTATTTATCCAATGGAAACAGATAAAACTTTAGAAGGTTATGAATATGGTACTGTTACTATCAATGGAGTAGAAGTAAATGCATATTATGTATCTAGTGATTCTAGATATGTCATTATCTATGGAATAAATGTTGAAACTGGTGAAGAAGGATTTTATAAATACGATAAAACTGATCAAAGTTTTCAAAAATATGATGATGAAATGATTAATGATTTACTTGAAAAAAATAAACTATATTCTTATATAATTATTGGTTTTAGTGCGATATTAGTAATTATGTTTATTATTCTTATTGCTAATACAAGAAAAGGTAAGAAAAAACAAAGTAAAGAAAGAAAGGATAAAAGTTTGTTATCTGATGAAGCAAAAATAAATAAGTTAAGTTCTGAAAAGAAAGATGATGAAGATGTTAAAATAGAAAAAACAGATGAAGTGATAGACACTGTTAAAAAGACAGATGATATTGAAAAAAATAGTATTGTTGAAATATCTAATGAAAAAACAAAAGACAACAGTTTGGAAGTAAAAAGCAATAATAAGAAAAAGAAAAAAAAGAAGAAGAAAAAATAGTGTTAAAAATTTAAGATGAGTTCTTAAATTTTTTTCTTTGATATAATTTTGGTTGCTAATATTATAGTATCAATTGTTTTTGATAGTTTTTCAAAAAATTATATCGGCGACAATTGACACCGATGTGTTTTTTTGCTATAATTAATCCGTTCAAAAATATATAGGAGGGTTTATGCTATCAACATTGGATAAAAATGCAGTTGAAGTTTTTTTGAAATTATGTAAAAAAGAAATTAAAAAAGGCAATCGAAAATTTATTAGTTTAAGAAAAGTAGAAATTAAAGGTACTATTATGAGTGCATATGATGCTTTGTATAGTTTAGGAATTAAAGATGAGAAGGAAATGTGGAATTATATTTTAAATTTAGAAGCAAAAGATTGTGTTGATGTTAGTTTTGATTATGATCCTTCTAGAGATTATAATACAGAGATGTATGAATTTATAATTTATATTGATAGCATAAAGGTATACATTAAATTAACTTATAGAAATAAAGCAATATGTTTATCATTTCATGAAAGTAATTATTAGTTAAGAAAGGAGTTTAATAATATGGAAAAAATGTATTGTTTTGAATGTAATAAAGATGTAATGGGTGAAGTAAGAGTTGAAAAAACTAATCATAATATTCATGGTCAAAATGTTATAATTGATGAAAGAATTTTTACTTGTTCAAAATGTGGAACTGAATATGATTTTGATAACTATGATGTGTTTGTAAATAATATCAATGTTGCTTATTTAAGATTGTTTGGTTTAAGTTTTAAAAAATTAAAAGAAATAAGAGAGTCTCTAAATTTATCTCAAGAGCTATTTGCAGATGCACTTGGATGGAGCAAGAAAACAATAACAAGATATGAAAAAGCGGAATCGCTACCACAAAAAGAATATCTTGATACTTATATAAGTCTATTAAATAATAAAGATAATATTTATAATATTTTAAAAAATAATAAAAACTTATCTAAGAAAAAATATTATAAAATATTGGATAGGATAAATGTTGATATTGATTATAAGAGCATTAATGTTATTTTATATATACTTAATAAAGTTAAATTAAATAGAACTCAATTAATGAAATATTTATTTGCATCTGATTTTTTAAATTATAAAATATTTAATAAGACAATAAGTAATTTTAAATATGCTCATGCACCATATGGGCCAATTGTTAATAATCAAGATGCATTGCTTAATTTACTTATTAAACAAGATTATGTTAAGTTGGAATCAGCGGTTGATGATTCATCTATGTTATTTGTACCACTTCAAGGGGCTGATTTCTCTTGCTTTAATGAAGATGAGTTAAATGTATTGAATAAAATAATTGATGCATTTAAAGGGATGAGTGCTAAAGATTTGTCGGATTGGTCTCATAAGTTTATTGGCTGGGTGGAAACTAAAGATGGCGAAATAATTGATTTTAAATATGCAAAGGAATTGAAAATTTAATATTTTAAATTGATTGCGAACTCAAGTAATTGGGATATTTGCACTTGAAATATTGGTTGTTTTTTTGTAATATATAGGACAAGGGAGAAGTAAATGGAAATAAATGGCAAATTAACAAAACCAATTTTAGAAACAAAATATTTGAATGTTGAAAACACTAACAGATATCGTCCTATAATGCGAATCTTTTTTGAGCATTATGAAAAACTTGATTATTGGTTATATAAAGAGCAAGTATACAATGAACTTAAAAATAATGATGAGTTTTCGAATTATTCTCTTGAGTTGTGTGAGCAAGATTTGAATCAATTAGTTTCATGGCAAAGTTTAACTTATTTTCAAGATACTGATAATGTACTAACAATTGAAGAATTTAAAAGTAAAAAATTCCGTTATCAAATGACTGAATATGCTGTTGAAATAGAACGATTTGTAATGCGTCTTGAGAGTTTGCAGGTTAAAAGATCATCCTTAGAACCAAAGCTGTTTGAAAAAATTCGTATGCTAATAATAAATTTGGAAAATGAACAAGACATAAGAAATACACATGATTATTTTGAAGAATTAAACTATACATTTACTACATTAAACGAAAATTATAAAGATTTTTTAAAAACATTTCATGAAGCTAAAACCGAAGATTTGATGAAAACTGACAAGTTTTTAGCTTATAAAAACTCAATTGTAACATATTTAAATGATTTTGTTGTTGGTTTTCAAAATTATAATTTAAAGATTGTTGATTTATTAGATAATTTGCCAGAAGATTTTGAAAAAGTTTTAATAGATAGATTAATGGATTATCAAAAGGGTATTCCTAATTTAGATCCTAATTTTGATTTTGATTATTTAAGAGAAGTTAACTTGGGAAAATGGCATAGTATAGTTGGTTGGTTTAAAAGCGATTTAGGCATTCCTGAAAGTAGTAGATTAAAAAATGCAATTAATGATATTATCAGTAAGATACTCAAAAATGTTAATGCTATAATTGAAACGCAATCAAACAGTGTTAATAGAAAAGAAGAATATAGGCATATATTAAAGATGTTTTGTAATTCCAAATCTTTAAAAGAGTCAGAAGTGATTGCAACAGTTTCTTTTGGTATATCTACTGTTAAGCATTTTTCTAAAATAGAAAAACACACTGATGATATAGGAGTAGATGTACTAGATTTAGATCCTTTATGGATAGAAGTTAAAAGTCATAGTAGAAAAGTAAAAGAAAAAATTACTAAAAGGGCTATTGTTGATAAGAGTTTAGCTAAACAAGAACAGTTAGATGCTATATTAGCTATAAGAAAAAGAGAAAAAGATATATTAAGTAAACATATTGAAAATGGAGTTATAAAGGTACAGGATTTAGGGCAAATTTCACAATTTGAAAGAAGATTTATATTATCGTTAATTAGTAATGGAATAAAGGAAAAAAAGTATATTAATGATAGTGAACATGGAATAAAATATTTGGTTGTTAAAAATAGTGATAAGTACATTGATTTAGTAAGTGATGATGGGGTTTTTAGAATGCCTGATTTAAAGATAGTGTTTGGTGATAAGGATGAATGAGGAATATTTAGAAGAGTTTAGTATACTTTTAAATAAATTGTGGGTTATTAAAGGTGATAGCGATTATTACAAAATAAAAAGTAAAATAACTGATATAAGGGAAATTGCTAATAAAATGGGGTGTGATGTAATTGCTAATAATAAATTGATCAAAATGGAAAAGGTTCCTGTATGGTTGGATAACGTTTATAAAATAGATGAATTTGATGATGTGCTAGATTATGTTTTGTATATTCTTTTAATAATGTTTTTAGAAGATAAGGGGTTAGATGAACAGTTTATTTTATCGAACTTAACAGAGTATATTGATAATGTAATGGCAAGTATTGAAGGTATTATTAAACCTGATTGGACTAAATATAAAGATCGTAAAAGTTTAGCAGATGTTTTAAAATATGCTACATCTATCGGAATAATTCGCCTTCGAGATAAATGCTTGGATTTTTCCGATGATATAAGAGCTGAAGCTTTATATGAAAATACAACTTTGTCGCATTATGTAGTTCGTAATTTTAAGTTTGATATTTTTGACTGTGAGGGACCAAGAGATTTTATTGATAAAGAATTAAAAACTTGGGACGAGTTAGAATATAAAAGAATATTTGCATATCGTAGTTTATTTTTGTATCCACAAGTGCCTACAGATGAATTAAATCAAGGTGCATATCAATACTTACGTAATATGCGTAGCAATATATCTAGAGATGTTGAAAAATATTTAAAAGGAGAATTAATATTTGTCAAGGATATGGCAGTAATTAGTACTGATACAATAGCAGATTTATTTCCTAATTTAAATAGGTCTATAACGGATATTATTTTGTTAGTGTGTCATTATTTAAGAGTATATGTTATAGAGACTAAAATAGATGATAATATAATTAATAAAACAAGTTTTAATAATATATTACAAAGGGTATATGAAGAAAATTATAAATATTTTTCTAAAAAGTATCGTGAATTATCAAGTATAAAGTTTTGTGATGAACTAAGTAAATATATGGAATCATATAAAATGATAAAAATAAATGATGATAATATATTAATTTATCCAATAGCATTCATGTATAAAGGCGAGTTTTTGGAAAGTGATGGTAACGAAGATATGAATGTTGAGATATTATCTTTTTGGGAGGAATAATGGAGCGTTTTAAAATAAATAAAATAGGATTTTTAAATTATTGGTTATATGATGAAGAAGAGTTTCATTTTTGCGATGGAAAGCTACTTCTTCGCGGAGGAAATGGTGCTGGCAAAAGTGTTACAATGGTTTCAGTATTCCCCCTTTTATTTGATGGTAATAAAAGTGCTGAGAGATTTGATACTTTTGGTAGTAGAGATAGAAAAATAGAGGATTATGTATTACCTAGTGATAGTGATGTACCTGAAAATACTAGTTATATTTATATGGAATTTTATCGGAGTGATACAAATAAATATTTAACAATTGGTATAGGTCTTAGAGCAGTTAGAAATAGAAATGTAGATTTTTGGGGGTTTGCATTAACTGATAATCGGAGAATAAAGGACGGATTTTTATTATATAAAGATCATTTAAATAAAATACCACTATCTAAAAAAGAATGTCAAAACGCTGTTGGTATTGGTGGAGAATTTGTAACGACTCAAAGAGAATATAAGAATATGGTTAATCGACTGTTATTTGGTTATGAAAACGATGGTCTTTATTCTGAATTAATTAATTTAATGCTACAATTAAGAAGTCCCAAATTATCTAAAGAATACAAACCAACTAAAATGGTAGAAATATTATCAAGTGTTTTAGAACCAATAAGTGATGCAGATATTCAAAAAATGTCAGACTCTATTGAAAATATGAATCAATATAAAGAGAAAATAGATGATTTAACAATTGAATACAATAATTTAAAATTACTTAAAAATAATTTTTATGATTATAGTGATGTTGTGCTTTATCATAAAGCTAATAATTATATTAAATCTAGCGATAAATTGAAATTAAGCCAAAAAAGCGTTGAAGAAATAAAAGAAAAAATAGAAAATTTAAAAAATAATATTAATACACTCGATATAGAACAAAAGGAAATTTCTTTAGAAATAGATAATATAAAAATTAGAGAAGAAGATTTAGCTAATAAAAATATTAGTACTTTAATAGATAAACAAATTAATTTAAAAGAAGATATAGAAGAGTTACAAGAAAAATTAGATAAAGCTAACGCAAGTATTAATAGGTATAAAGAAAAAATTGGTGATAATTCATTAAAGTTAAAAAATAATGAAGAGTTATTGTATAAAGCTCAAAAAGAATATCAATCATTTTATGATGAAGCAAAATATAATATTGATAATTGCAATTTTTCAGAATTATCAGTAGAAATGATAGATAATAGAGATAAATTAATAAGTATTATAAAATCTAAAAAAGACATAATAAATAGTTTGTTAAATTTAGTAAATAAGAAAGATAAACAATTGGAAAGTATACGTTTACTTGAAGATGATATTTCTAAAGAAGAAAGTAATATTGTTAAATTTAAAGATGAAAAAATAATAATAACTAAAAAATTGCTTGAAGAAATTGGAAATTTAATTGAACATTTTCAGGAAACTAAAAACAATCGTGTGTTTAAATTAGATGATATATCAATTGGTAATATTCAAAATATTTTAAATAAAATGGATAATAATATTAATTTAATAAACAAAATAATAGATGATACATATTTTGATATTAAAAATAGCTTAAATAAAGCTTTAAATATTCTTGATAATAGTTTAATAAAAGAACAAGGAAAGTTAGAAGTTTTAAATGAGAGAAAGAAGAATATTCAAAATGTTTTAGAAAGTAATTTAGAAGATAGTGAAAAGTTAGAATATGCTAAATCAAAAGGAATAGAAGGTGCTTATCTTTATGAATTAATCGAATTTAAGGATAATATAGATATTAGTGTTAGAAGAAATGTTGAAAACTCTTTAAGAGCTTTAGGGATATTACAAACCTTAGTTATTAAAAATAATTCTCTCATTTTACCCAAAACATTTGGTAATTTTAAGAATAATAGTAATTCGATTTTGAAATATTTTAATATAATAAATAAAGATTATGTTAATGAGGTTACTAATATTTTAAATAGCATTAGTAGTAATGAAGATGATATTTATATAGATGCAGATGGTAATTATCAAATGGGTATAATCACAGGTAAAGTAACAGAGGCTTATGATTTAAAATTTATTGGTATTAAACAAAGAGAAAATTATATAACTAAATTAAATCAAGATATAGATAATGAGATATGTATTATTAATGGTAATATAGATAACATACATAAAGATCATCAAGATATTTTAAATAATTTAAATGTTTTAGAGGAGGAAAAAAGTAGAAATATTAATTATGATAAGTATTTAATGTTGATTGATAGTATCAAAAATACGCAACAAAAGATTGATAATTCTAATGAGATAATTGATGTTAAAAAACAGAATATTTCTATTATTATGAATGTAATAGATGAAATAGATCAAGATATTTCATCAAATAAAAATGATTTTGTTATAGAAGTTAGTTCTAGCAATTTAAATGAATCATTAGCAAATTTAAATGAATTGGTAACTAATGTAAATGGCATGCATTCTAAAATTGAAAGTATTGATAGACAAGAAACATTAGTAGATACTATTAAAAGTAATATAGAAGATTTAACTATATCTTTAGATGATTTAATAGCTAATACAAATAATAATGAAGCATCTTTAAATAGTAAAATTAAAGAGATAAAATATATAGAAACAGAATTAAGTAAAGATGAAAATAAAAATATAATAGATGCTATTAGAGAATTAAAAGATGAACAAAATAAATTAGAAGCTAGAGCTAATTTGATAATAAAAGAGAAAGCTACAGCTGAAAATGAATTGTTACATCAAGAGGATGGCTACAAAAAAGAACAAAAGAATTTAGAAAACGAAAAAATTATTAATATTGTACTAAAAGATATATTTGATTTAGAATATGATTTACATTATAGTAGATATCAAGAGCCAATTGACAATATTAATGAGTGGTTTAAACATTTTAAACTAGAAAAAAATAGATCTATAGATGATGCTAATAACATTTTTTATGAACGGACTAGTGAACATTTATTTAAGTTGCAAAATTACGGCGGCAAAAGAATAGATTTGTTTGCAAGTTTAGAAGCTGATGCATCTAAATATACTCAAGATGTAGAGTTACAAGAAAGGATAAGAGAACTATTAAATAGTGCTAAAAGAAGAGATTTATTATTTAAGGTTAGTAATGGTAAAAGCTTAAATATTCTTGAACTTAGTGAAAATATAGAGATAGAACTTGAAAGTAATAAAGAGTTGCTTAATGTTGAGGATCGAAAATTATTTGAAGATTTACTTTTAAATAATGTTGGAGACAGTATTAGAGAAAAAATAAAAAGTAGTAATAAATGGGTTATGGATGTTAAAAAGATTATGGAGAAGATGAATACTTCAAGTGGGCTTAGTTTTTCTATTGAATGGAAGGGAAAACCCAAGGATACAGAAGATGAAATGGATACTAATGAAATAGTTGAAATATTTAATACCAGTGCCCAAATGGTTACAGAGTCTGATCAACAAAAGGTGGTAGAACATTTTCGTAGTAAAATAAAAGCTGAAGAAGAAAAATATGAAAAAGGCGAAGTAAATTATATCGAAATAATTAAAAATGTTTTAGATTATCGTAAGTGGTTTCAATTTAAATTGTATGTAAAAAGAGCTATCCAAGATAAAAAAGAACTAACAGATAAGGAATTTAGTAAATTCAGTGGTGGGGAAAAAGCTATCGCTATGTATATTCCTTTATTTGCAGGTATTAATGCTAAATATAATTCCGCTAGAAGTGATGCTCCAAGAGTTATTGCTCTTGATGAAGCTTTTGCGGGTGTAGATGATATAAATATTCTTGATTCGTTTCGCATTCTAAGTGAGCTTGATTTGGATTATATTTTAACAAGTCAAATGTTGTGGGGAGATTATGAAAGCGTTAAATCTTTATCAATTGCAGAACTTTATCATATCCCTGAATCAGATGTTATCAGTATAATTCGTTATATTTGGAACGGTTCTAAAAAGAATTTAGTTACTAATAATGAGGAGTATGAAAAAAATGAATCTGGAGTATTTTAAAACTAAAGAGTTAACTCCTTTATTTGAAGCTATTAAAGAAAAATATATAAAAAAAAGCGAAATTAAAGGCGTAGTTAGTGTATTTATAACCAATGATAAAGAAATAAAAGAAATAGAAATGTTTTTAAGAAACAACAAGTATTTAAATATTGGAGTTAACAAAATAAAGATTAACGACATTAATAAAGCATTAGAGAAAAGTAAATATAGTGAATATAATATTTATGACATTTTATGTTTTTTATATGGTGATATAGTTACTAAACAAAATGTAATTGATAGAAAAAATAATAAAGATAATATATTACTAAATGAATTTATTAATTATTTTAATAACAAATTTGTTATTAATTTAGTTAATGAAAATCGCAAAAATATTATAAGTATGTTAAATAAAGATAAGGAGTTAATTTATAATATAATTAAAGCTATTATTAATTTGCCTAGTACTCCAACTTTATTAAATGTATTTTCTGCTAATATTACTAAAGATCCTCATTATTTTGATTTGGATACTAAAAATTCAAATTTATTCTTAAAATATTTAGCGATATATAAAGGAATGAAATACACTAATATGAGAGTTTCTAAAATCGAATTGTTAAATTCTGTGAATATAATTATTGATAATTTTTCTAATACAGTATTAACGTTAAATATAAGAGGTTGTGATTATTTAGATATTTTGGCAGATAGGAAAGAAGCCGTTATACTTAATTTAAATAACATTAATAATTTAAATAATTTATATTCACTAAGCAAAAAAATATTGATTGTTGAAAATCCATCTATTTTAAATGATTTAATTAAGTTAAATACTAATATTGGAGTAATTGTAACAAATGGTAATCCTAATTTAGCAATATATTCTTTAATTGATAAACTAACCAATCAGGAACTTTATTATAATGGTGATTTTGATCCAGAAGGATTACTAATTGCCGATAAATTAAAAGAAAGATATCCTGATTTACAATTATTATTTTATGATATTTTGTATTTTAAAAAATCAATTTCTGATAAGGTCATAAGTGATAGTAGAATAAAAAAATTAAATAATTTAAAATGTAGTGATTTATTGGTAGTTAAAGAAGAAATATTAAGAACAAAAAGTGTTGGATATCAAGAAAAATTAATTGACGATATAATAAAGTGGAGTTTAAAACAAAAAAATGAAATGATGCATAAAATGGTGTATAATATAAATGGAGATGGTTTTTTTGAAGATAAATAATATAATTGTAACGTTTTGGTTTAATAAAGTAACTGATATAAAAAATAAAATTAATTATTTTGAAGAAGAATTAAAAGAATATTTTAATGGAATTAATTCTAATGGTGTACCAGCTGATATTAATCCAGATTATCCGAGATTAACAGCTATATCTGATGGAGGGCATACAACATTAAATGTTTCTATGATTAATTTGCAACTTGTAACTAGGTTTGATGATGAATATAATTTAGATTATGAAATGTGTTTTGATTATATAAAACAAAGGATTTTAAAAATTTATGATTTGCTTATTCAAAAATTAGAGATAAATATCTTATACGGTGCAATAGCTGTTTTGGGGGAAATAGATATTGATAAACCAATGCAATTATTAAAAGATAATTTATTATCCCAGTGTTTGACTAGTGATTATTTTGAAGCAGGAGTAAGACTAGTTGAGGTGATTGATAATAAATATTATAAAAATTTAGTGTATAATACTGCGAAGTGCATTAAGATTAATAAAGTGATTGATTCTAATAAACAAGAAGTATTATTGCCTCTAATATCAATGAGTGAAGCTAAAATTGAGAAAGAAAACATTTCAATAAACTATGAAATAAACGATAAATATATGTTTGATAAAGATAAGAATTATAATATGAATTTTGATAATTTATTAGAAATGATAAAAATAGCTAAATCCGATATAAAAGATAGAATATTAAGTATTTTAAAAAAATAGTGGAGGTGAAAATAAATGTTTACAACTATAGGAACTCAATATTATGATAATTCGCCTTATGTTGAAACTATAAATGCTTATAATTTAGGAACTAATGCAACATTTTTAGATTGTAATAAATATTATAGTTTTATTAAAGCTAATCTATTATTTAATGATAGAGATTTTATATTTGATTTATATGGGAATGGGAAGAGTTTTGGTAAAGAAGAACAGGAAGCAGAAAAGAAGATTATTGAAAGAATGTGTATTCCAATGGTAGATAATCTTATGGATTTGTATGAATAAATCTTTTTTAGAAGAATTTATAAACTATTCCTATCAATTATTTCCAAATATAGATTCCAGTATAAAACAGAGTTTAAGTGATGCTTTGCAACAGTTTGATATAACCAAATTTAATTGGTTTTCTTCAAATGATTTAGGTGGAATTAATCAAGGAGATATTCTTGATAATATTCCATTTGTTTCTCAAGAAGAAAATGGCAAAATAAATATTTTTCAAACTAAAGGAATGGTTATATCTAATAGTTGTGATGTTGATAACGATAGTGAAATTATATTGGCACCATTAATTCCATATGCCGATTCTAGGGATTTTAATGATAATCAAAAGAAAGATATATTAAATAATAAATATTATGCAAAAATGTGTTTGAGCTATTCAGAAATAGATAATTATTATATTAATCTAGCGGGAATGCAAAATTTTAATAAACGGTTTATAATAAAACTGATTGAAGAAAAAAAGATAAAGCTTGAATATTCTTTAAGTCAGTTTGGATGGTATTTCCTTTTGACCAAGTTAACAATTCATTTTATGAGAATGGAAGATCATAAATTGTTTGTTTCGAGATTAAGAGGAGCCTAAAAGCAAAATATTTTTGAATATGAAGCAAATAATCAAAAATTACTTTCAGGAAAATAAAAAATAGTAATGTTTTTATATGCAGGATGTGTGT
>CAZEMQ010000003.1:1962-23200 GCA_964513435.1 uncultured Muribaculaceae bacterium | reverse complement strand
TTATGGCTGGTGAAAGTATTAAAAACAAATTAAGAAAAGAGTTTGACTAATCAAATTCTGACTAATCAAACTCTATTTCTTTATTACTAATTGCTCAATATTAAGTTGAATGTTAATACCAGTATCTGGTATTGCTATAGAAATATTAGATGACTGATTCAAAAATACACGCATTATCTCTTTTGTTGAAGGAGTAACATGTATCGGACATATCTTGTTGATGATTATATCTGTTATGATACCACTAATTTGATAAAAATCGATTGTAATTGTTGAGAGATTTTCATTAATTATTAAGGTCGTTTCAAAGTTTTTACTTTAGCAACGAAAGTATACTGTTGACCTTTAAGTTGAAGGTTGTAATAAATGCCATAACCTTTAGTAACATAGTTATTTTTTAGCAACATTGTTAGAAATTAAGGAATTATTCTCATAAATGGAAATAGTTACAATAAAGAAATCATTAACTATTACAGTTATAGAAAAGAGGTTAATAATCCGCAACGTGGATAAGATTATCTGTAATGTTGTATTCTTTATTAGTAAAATTGTTCCTTTAATTTCATGTGATATTTATAATAAAAGTTTGTTTGGGGATAGACCCGTGAATAATACGATAAGATAATAAGTATTTATAAAGTCTTCTTTTGACGATAAATAGTCTAAAAGAAATAATATTCTTTCTAGCTATCGACTTTTTCTAAATTAGCATCAACAATGTAGAAATTGTATTTTGGATAGACATATGTCTAAATTTGACTTTGAATTGTAGCTATAAATAATTCGGTTGAATTGAAATGTGCAATTCATATTTGCTATTTCATATCCATCGAATGAACTCAATTCAAAATAGATAGTATATGTCTAACTAATTATTTCAAAAGGATAATACGTATCTTCTATAGCAATATAATAATTAGTACTGGCTTTAACACTTATTGGTATTAGCGTTAGCAATAAAAATAATAATTTTTTCATCCATTTCCTCCTTCGGTTTCCTATACTAGCATATTACTTGCGGTATTGGAATAGGAGTTTTTGTCGAACTTTCCCGATTTAAGGCAGTTTTTGACGAACATTTTGGATATAGTAGCATATAGGTAATTTTTAAATTAGGAATGATTGAATTAATCTTTGTTAATCGCATTGTTTAGAAAAAATTGTTGTTAGGTACAAGTTTTGTTAAAATTGACAATTCATTCTAGGTAATTTATAATCTTTTCAAGAGGTGTTTATAATGAAAAAACAAGTTGATGGCAAAAGAGTAGCTAAAAGAATTGATAACACGAATTGTATAGTTGATGAGTTAAAAGGATGATAGATATGAATATAAAAATTAATAGAGTAAAAATAATAGTTATGGTACCAAAAGAAAATGTTGAGGAAGTAAGGAAAGTTGTGTGTGATGCTGGAGCAGGAATAATTGGGAATTATACTTATTGTACAACTACAACAAAATCAATAGGTACTTTTATACCAAATGAAAATGCTAATCCACATATTGGAGAGAATAATAAATTGGAATTTGTTGAAGAAGAAAAATTGGAATTTGTATGTGATGTTAGAAATGTTAAAAAAGTATTGGTAAAATTGAGAGATGCTCACCCTTATGAAGAACCTAGTATTGACATTATACCTTTGTTAGATGAAGATTTTTTTAAAGGAAGTGATTAAATGCGTAAGTTAGTAATTCTTCGTGGTGTTATGGGGTCTGGTAAATCAACTTTTATAAAAAGTCATAATTTAGAACCGTATACTTTGAGTTCTGATAATCTGCGACTTTTATTTTCAACATTTGAACTTGGAGTAGATTATAAAGAACATATACCTCAATTTAATAATCAAAAAGTGTGGAATCTTTTGTTTTATTTATTAGAAGAGAGAATGAAGAAGGGCGAATTTACTATTATAGATGCCATGCATGCTAATTTTAATGAGTATTCTGCCATCTATAAAAAGCTAGCTGAAAAATATCGATATCGAGTTTATATAGTTGATTTTAGTGATGTTCCTAAAGAAGAATTATATAAAAGAAATGAAATACGTGAGGAATATCGGAAGGTGAGTACATCTACTATTGATAGGGTTTATAAAATTATTCAAAAAGAAGTTGTGCCAGCAGGTTTTAAAGTGATCAAACCAGATGAATTTACTTGTTATTTCAAAATGACTCCTAGAAGTTTAGATGAATATTCATCTATTCATATCATCGGAGATATTCATGGCTCTTATACAGCTTTAAAAACTTATTTTGAAGATAATCCTATGAATGATAAAGATTATTATATTTTTTGTGGAGATTATTTTGATAGAGGAGTAGAAAATTATCAAACTTTTAAATTCCTAAAGGAATTGATGCTTAAACAAAATACTTTGTTTTTGATAGGTAATCATGAAGATAAGTTGTATAAATATGCTTGTGATGATGAATTTAAAATGGATTATGGACTATGTAAGACTATTTTAGAATTTATTCAAAATAATGTTAATAAAAAGGAAATTCGCGGATTTATTAAAAATTTAGCTCAAGTTGCTTATATTGAATTTCGAGGAAAAACATATCTTGTTACTCATGGTGGTATTCCTTATATGCCTAAAAAATCTTTAGATTTTTATAGTACTAATTCTCTTATTTACGGAATAGATAAGTATGATACAGATATCGATTTATGTTTTAATGAATATATGATGCAAGAAGATGAAAAAATTTATCAAATTCATGGACATCGTAACTTTTATAAATATGATATGAATGCTTTTGAATATTCTTTTAATTTAGATGGAGATATTGAACATGGGGGAAGTTTAAGAATATTGACATTAAATGATAAGGGATATGAAACTTTAGAAATAAAAAATACAGTATATAATAAGAGTCTTGATAGTGATACTGCAATATTTGATTTAGTTCAAAATTTACGGAGTAACAAATATGTTTATGAAAAGGATTTAGGTAATAACATTTCTTCGTTTAATTTTACTAAAGAAGCCTTTTATCACAAAAAGTGGGATACTTTTACAACTAAAGCTAGAGGATTATTTATAGATGTTCAAAATCAAAAAATTGTAGCTCGAAGTTATAATAAGTTTTTTTCACTTGAAGAAAGAGATGTTGAACATTTAAGTTATCCAGTCAATTTTTATTTGAAGTATAACGGTTTTTTAGGAATAATATCAGTTTATAATGGTGAACTTTTTGTAGCATCAAAGTCTACAAATACTGGAGTATATGTTGATTACTTCAAAGAAATATTTTATCAACAGTTTTCAAAAGCGCAAATTGCTGCTTTAAAAGAAAAATTGAGTAGTGAAAATTTATCAGCAGTTTTTGAAGTTATTGACCCAGTAAATGATGCCCATATTATTAAATATTCTAAAAAGCAAATAGTACTTTTAGATTTAATAAAAAATACTAATGAGTTTGTTAAGTTGTCATATGATGAATTACAAGCTTTTGCTTTAGCTAATAATATCATGGTTAAAGAGATAGCTTATACAGTAAATGATGCTAAAGAATTTAATGAAGTTTACAATAAGTTAACTTTAGATGATTATAAATATAATAATGAATTTGTTGAAGGCTTTGTTATTGAAGATAGTGCTAATCATATGTTTAAGGTTAAAACTGCATATTATAATAAATGGAAACACTTAAGAAACAAAATGGAATATGCAATAACTAATAATAAATATAAAACCAAAAGTAATGATGAATTAGAAATTTCTTTCTTAAATTATTTGCAAGAAAAGTATCAAGGTAAAGAAGTGGATGTAAATGCTATAAACATTGTTGATGAACGACATGACTTTTATGATATAATTTATAATAGGAAGGAGGATAACTGATGAAGAAAAAAGGAATTATAATATTATTAGTAGCTATAGTAGTAGTTTCGGTAATTTATTTTGGTATTAAGGGAACTCTTTTATATACATATAACAAAACAATAATTGCTGATGATACTGATTTGATAAGTTTAAAAGAGTCAATAAATCAAAATAAAGTGCAAAATATTACTCATGTTACATCAGAAGATGGCTATATTTACAACGTTTTAGACAATAGTTTTAGAATTTTCTTTGCAGAAGAAATGGAATTGAGAAGTATTGGTGATGATACCGATTTATTTGTTAACAGTGAAGGTAAAGTAATTTTAACTGTTCAAGAAGGTAGTCCGTTAAAAAATAGCTTTACTGAAGATTTTCTAAAAATACTTGATGATGAAAATTTAAGTAGTGATGTTGAAATAATAAGCTTTTTACTAAATAATTATAATAAGGAATTAAATTTATTTAGTGGTGTCAATACTTTGTTAAATAGTGCTTGTATAAACGTTACTTTAAATATGTATTCTAATTCTGCTGATAGTATTGAAACTATATCTGGAGATTATGATGGCTATATTTTAAATGTTAATGATAATATCTTAGTTGTTTTAATAAATGAATCTGATTATTATGAATTAACATTTTATGATGCTACTATAGATGAAGTTGTAGATATTATTAGTACAGTAACATTTTAATTTTGACTTGACAAAATAAGTATTCGATTATATCATTGGTACAGTTGTTAAAAATTAGGCTAGAATAAAAATAGTTAAGGAGGCCTAATTTTTTTATGAAACAAGAAGTGTATATCAATATGGATGATTCAGGTAAGCTATCTGTCTATGAACATGTATGTGTTTATGGTGGCTTAGTATTTTTATCTAAACATGATAAAGATAAATTTATTACACAGTATCGTAGTATCATTAAAAGCATAAGATGTAAGTATTGTAAAAGAATGTGTGATAATAACTGTCCTGAGATAAAAAATACTAATATTAAAGCAACTGATAAAAGAAGAATTATGAATTATATAAAAAAGTATTATACTATTGCTTTAATTATTAAGAATGATGAAGTTTATAATCATATCAAAAACAATAAGGGGGCTAAAGGAAGATTTATCGATTATGCTATTAGAAGAGTTATTAAAGAAAGCATTAAGAGTTTGATTAAGAGCCATTTTATTAATTCTTATGAAGAAATAAAACTTATTATCAATATAGATGAACAGAGTACTAAAAATAATGGATATTATAATTTAAAGGATGGACTGTATGAGGAGTTGAAACATGGTATTGTCAATTATAATTATGGAAATATTATTAATCCCATAGTTCATGGAGAGTTTTCAATATCTTTATGTTATCAAAATTCTAGTAACAGTTATGTTGTTCAAGCTGCAGATTTGCTTGCAGGAACGATAAGACGGATCTTTTTGGAATCAAGTGATGATATAGATGAACTTGTTAGTAGGTTAAATAAATTTATCGACTTAAGAATAATCTTGCCATGAAAAAAAGCCACATGAAGTGACTTTTTCCCAGTTAGGGCGACGTACTTACAGTACGCTTAATTTGAAAAATCGTATCCTAACTATCGACCTGACAAGCATAAGCTCCGGTACCACAATAATACACTAGTTATTACTTTAAGTCAACTGTGTATTACATTATTATGATGGTTAATTTTTAATTATTTATTCAATAATTTTATTTTTTTTAGAAGATAGCTGCCATACTTTATATGAATGTGGAGTGAAATAATATTGTTGTGCTATATCATACCGAAGCAGTTGCAGAAGAGATTGCCAAATAAAGAGTTTTTTCTTTTAAAACATATTAAAATCATGTATAATTATGTTAAAGAAAGTAGGGCTGGATTATGGATATCTTAAAAGTGGAAAATTTAACTAAAAATTATGGAGAGAAAGATGTTTTGGTAAAAGCTGTCGATGATGTATCATTTGATGTGACTGAAAAAGAATTTATTGCTATTTTGGGAGCATCTGGTTCTGGTAAATCAACACTTTTACATATGCTCGGAGGTGTTGATGCCCCAACAAGTGGCAAGGTTATGTTGAGTGATGTTGATTTTTATTCTTTAAATGATGAAGAACAATCTCACTTGCGAAGAACAAAGATAAGTATTATTTATCAATTTTACAATCTTATATCGACATTAAATGTTAAAGAAAACATAACTTTACCCCTTAATCTTGACAAGCAAGATGTCGATAGTGAATATTACGAAAAAATAATCAAACTTTTAAAATTAGAAAATCGACTTAACCATTTACCAAATGAGTTATCTGGTGGAGAACAACAGCGTGTTGCTATTGCCAGAGCTTTAATTTCTAAACCTAGTATTTTATTGGCAGATGAGCCGACGGGAAACTTAGATAGTAAAAATAGTATCGAAGTAATGGAACTGCTTAAAAGTGCTAACGAATTATTGGGTCAATCTATTATTATGGTTACTCATGATGAAAATTTAGCTAGATATGCTAAAAGAATTATAACAATTGCTGATGGTAAGATTGTTAGTGATAAGGTGGCAAATGAAAACATTATGTAAATTGACGTACAATTATTTAAAATTAAATAAGAAAAAAGCTTTAATCACTATAGTCAGTGTTATTTTAGTTACAACTTTAATATTTGCTTTGGGGCTTGGAGCTTCAATAGTTAGAAAAAATTTGCTCGATTCAGCAATAAGGAGTAATGGAAGCCATCATGTTAAATTTTACGATATAGATTTTGATAATTATTATGAATTAAAGGAGAATAGTGATATAAATGAAATTGCAATAATGCAAATTATTGATGCTATTTCATTTGATGATTATCAAGTTAATATTGTCAATGTAACAGATAATTTAAGAGATTATTTTTATGATTTAACTGGAAGTTATCCTACAAATAGTAGTGAAGTTATTATATCTAATACATTGGCTTTGGATAACAATTATGTTATTGGGGATATGATTGGTTCTTATGAAATTGTAGGGGTATTTGATTATAGTACATTAGGTAATGGTGAATATGATTATGATTACTATGCTTATACTGAAACATCATTTATTGACACATTACCAACAACTTTTTTTGTAACATTTAAATCTACTAATGGGGCATATGACAAGTATATTTCTTTAGCTAAGAGTTTAGGATTAACTAATATTACTGCTACTGGTGGTTTGCCTTCTTTTGAAAATGCCTCAATTAATTCTGATTTACTAACTGTTTATGGAGAATATTATTTAGCTGCCACTAAATTTGGTGTGTATGCTTTAATAATTTCAATATTTATAGTTGTAAGTGTTTTTTGTATTTTGATAGTTCGCAATTCATTTACTATTAGTTTAAATGAAAGGAAAAAGCAGTTTGGTGCTCTTAGAAGTATTGGAGCTAGTAAAAAGCAGATATTTAAAATGGTTATGATAGAAGCGAGTATGGTAAGTTTGATAGGTATTCCAATTGGTATTTTATTAAGCTTTGGTTTAGTATCAATAATATTGACAGTATTTAACAATATTTTATCGCAACTTATTGTTCCGTTACATCTGTATTTGTATTTTGAATTTATAGTTATTTCTTTAATATTTATTTTATTGACAGTGTTCATATCTGCTCTATATCCAGCATTGAAGGCAAGTAAAACTAGTCCAATTGAAACAGCTCGAGGAAATGATGTTTATAAGATAAAGAAGACTAAAGAAAATTATCCATTGATTAAAAAGATATTTGGTTACGAGGGAGAAGTAGCTTATAAAAGTATGCGTAGGAACAGTAGTAAATTTACATCAAGTATTATTTCTTTGGTTATATCGGTGGTGTTATTTATAACGTTTGCTACTATTATAAATTATGTCTTAGTAAACTATGCGACAGGTTATGATGGTTTGTTTGATGTTGAAATTCAAGTACCTGATGAAAGTTCAGAATTGATAACAGAGATTAAAGCAATATCCTCAATTGATGAGATAGTAATATATAAAAATACGACGTTAAGCTATGATGGTTTAGATTATTATACAGATGAGTTTGTTAATAATAATTCATTAGATAATCCTAGATATTTCAGTATTTATGGTGTTGATGATAAAACATATCAAAAAATATTAAATGATTTAGATATTGATGATACGTATTATGGTATTATGGTAAATGTTACATATAAAAAGGATTCAAAAACTAACGAATCAATATCTTATTCGGTTTTTGAAGATAGCGATGACATTACTATTAGTTTATATACTTATGAAAGTATATATAATGAAGAGACAGAAGAATGGGAATACATCTTTAACAGTCCTTATTTAACTATTAGTAATATGTATTTAGCAGATGAAATTTCATACTTTGATTTAATTAGAGAAACCTTAATAGTAAATTTAGATACCTATAATGAGATTATAAATAGTGTTCCCGATGAAGAAAAATATTTTAGTGCTCTATATAATATTGGAATTAATACTGAACGTAGTATAGAATTTGACCAAGATATCAAAAAAATAATTGCTGATAATCCAAATGTTAATATTGGGTATATCAATTGGTCGTATTATGTTTATCAGAGTAATATGATTGCTTTAGCATTTGCTTTTATAAGTTATTCAATATTGATATTTATTTCTTTAATTAGTATTACAACTGTTTATAGCTCTATGACTACAAATATTGAAACTAGATCAAAAGAATTTTCAGTTTTAAGAAGTGTGGGAATGAGTAAGAAAGGTCTTAATAAAATGATAGTTTTGGAAGGAACTTTTCTGGCATTAAAAGCATTATTTTTCTCTTTGCTTATTTCAATAGTTGTTGTTTGGTTTATTAGAGAAGCATTTAGAATGATGGACTTAATTTCTAGAACTGCAATTAATCCTTATCCAGTTAAATACGTTATTATTGCAGTAGTAACAGTATTATTATTACTCATCTTAATAAGTATTTTTAGTCTTAATAGAATAAAAAAGAAAAATATCGTTGATGCTATAAAAAATGAAAATATCTAAAAGAAATGAATGTTTGTCATTTCTTTTTTGATTTTAACGAAAAGGCAAAAATGTGTGCTATAATTAATTTGAAGAAATGAAAGGAGAAGTATAATGAAGATACTTTTTATATCAGACATTCATGGAATATCTAAAAATTTAGATTTATTGAAAAAAGTGATTGAAGAAAATGAATTTGCTAAAATAGTTAATCTAGGGGATATATATCATTGTGGTTTATCTGTCAGGGGTTTTTTAGAAGTTAATCCTAATGCTGTAAAGGACTTTTTAACTAATTATAAAGATAAACTGATAACAGTTCGAGGTAATTGTGATTCAGATGTTGATGTTAAAGTAAGTGAATTTCCAATATGTAGTGAATTAACTTTGATTGATGTTGATGGTATAAATATTTATTGTACACATGGAAATATATATAATAATGTTAATAATTTAATATTTAATGATTGTGATGTGTTGATATATGGACATTTTCATATTCCTTATATTGAAAAGAAAGATAATATTACTTATGCTTGTGTAGGTTCAATATCTTTACCACGAGATGAAAATGGTCCAACTTATGCAGTATATGAAAATCGTAAAATAACTATTTATTCATTGTTAAATAATTCAGTGATATTTGAAAGTGAGGTTTGATGTATGAAATTACAAATAATTGGTACTGGGGGAATTTGGAATAAAGAAAATAGTGCTAGTTATCTAATCGATGATTATATTTTGGTAGATTTTCCTAATGGTTGCTATAAAGGGTTAGTTGGATTGGGTAAGAAACCAGAGAATATCAATCATGTGTTGATAACTCATTTTCATGGAGACCATTTTTTTGATTTGCCAATTTATTTATTAAAAATGTATAAAGAAGAAAATTGGAATGTAAATATTTATTGCCCTAAGGATGGTAAGAAAAAAATAGAGACTTTATTTAAATTAGGTTTTTTAGATTCGTCGAAGGAAGCTTTGAAGAAATTAAAAATAAATTATAATTATCTTTCTCGTTTTAAGATTGATGAATATAGTATTGAGAAAGTTGAAGTTAATCATGGAGATTTTAAACCAGCATATGGGTATATATTTAAAACTGATAAACTAACGGTTGGCTTTACAGGTGATACTGCATATTGTAATAATGTCGATTATATGGCAAGCATTTGTGATTATTTAATTTGTGATAGTAGTTTAATTTATGGTAATGAAGCACATATGGGACTTGATGATATAAAAAAATTAGCAACAAAATATCCAGAACATAAATTTGTAGTATCTCATATGTTTGAAAATACAATAGCAGAAGCTAAAAAGATAAAACTAAAAAATGTTATTGTTCCTAAAGATGGAGATATTTTACTAGATGAAAAAAAATAATCACAGTTGGTAATACCGTTGATAAGTTCAAGTTATGGAGTTTTTTTTAAGGCATTAAACTTTACTTTCTTTGCGAATTTACCCAAGCGATTTTATTTATATTACTAAAAGCACTTTTCATACCGTCTTGCAATCTAGAATTGATTATATTATTAAATAAAGTATCTTTACCTAGTGGATTAAAATTCAATATTTAATTTATTCGTAAATAATTTACAAATATTTTGACTTTCCTTTCGATTTAGTGTATATTACTAAGCAAACAAAGAATTTGGTGGTATATATGGATATAAGTTTTGAAAGTTTAATAGACTTGGTAAGTAAGTATAATATTTCTGGAATAGCAAAAATTCGTAAGGCTTATTCTTATGCTGCTGATAAACATGATGGTCAATATCGTGAAAGTGGCGAACCATATATTAATCACCCTTTAGCTGTAGCAATTTTATTGGCTAGTTTAAATGCTGATACCGATACTATTTGTGCTGGATTGTTACATGATATTATTGAAGATACTAATGCAACTAAAAAAGATATTGCGGAAGAGTTTGGAGAACCTGTTGCTATTTTGGTTGAAGGAGTTACAAATTTAACAAAAAAGTCGATTAGTGATAAATCTCTACAAGACAATGCTAATTTGTGTAAGTTAATAAATTTGGGGATATATCAAGATGCTAGAATTTTAATTATTAAACTTGCAGACCGTCTTCATAATATGATGACTTTACAATACAAAAAAGACACAACTAAACAACAAAAAAAAGCGATAGAAACATTGGACTTTTATGTGCCAATTGCTGATTTTTTGGGTTTGCATCGTTTTAAAAATGACTTAGAAGATAGATGCTTTTTCTCTTTGAAGCCTGATGAATATCAACAGGTAACCGAAATGCGTAGAAAATATGAAAAAGATGTTGAAGAAATAGTGGAAGAGACAATTCAAAAAATTAATTTTATATTGGATAAAAATGATATTCCTAATAGCGTTTATTTTCGTCTTAAAAGTGCCTATGGTATATTTAAAGATTTAGTAAAAAAACACCCGATTGATGAAATCCTAGATTTGCTAGTTTTTAAAATAATTGTAGATGATATAGATGATTGTTATCTTGCTCTTCGCTATATTCATGAGATTTTTAAACCGCTTCCTGGAACCTTTGAAGACTATATAGCGGTTTCTATGCCTAATGGTGGTCAAGAACTTCGCACTGGGGTATTGGGGTTTGCTAGAAAAATTATGCAAATGCGAATGAAAACTGCAGATATGGAAAAATATTCACAATACGGAGTAACTAATCTTTGGCATGATGTAGCTGCTAAAAGTATGCAAGATGCATTAACTAAAGGGAATAAGATTTATACTTGGATAGATGAAGCTATGAAAATGTCCGATAATGATCAAGAGTTTCTTACCTGGCTTAAATGGGATGTATTTGCTGAAAAAAAGGTGCGAGTTATTACTAAGGATGGTGATGTAATTGATGATTTGCCCAAAGGATCAACAATTATTGATTTTGCCTATCGAATACACACTGAAATCGGTAATAGTGCACTCGGTGCTACTGTAAATGGTAATTTGGAAAACCTAGATTATGTATTAAAAGATGGTGATAAAATAGGTATTATTACAGATCAGAATGCTATTGGACCAACTGAAGAGTGGTTAAGTATTGCTAAAACAGCTCGGGCTAAAAAGAAAATAAGAGAATATCTAAATAAACAAAAAAGAAGTGGTCAATCTCTTATACGAACACCTTGATAGGTATTTCTTTTTACCATCTCTTTATCTATTTCATTTAAAACTCCAAATTTTTTGATAAGCCATTCAGGAGTTATCAATTCAGAAGCTATAGGATCACCAGTGATTCTTTCAATTACAATATTTTCATTTAATAATTCTAGTTGACTACATACTATATCGACATATTCTTCACGACTTAGAACATGAAAACATTCTTTTTCATATATTGTAGATAATTTAGTATTTTTAGTAATATATAACATATGAATTTTTATACCATCAATTCCTAGTTTGTTTAAATACATAGCTGTTTTTAACATATCTTCCTTAGTTTCATAAGGTAGACCATTAATTATGTGAGCAACTGTAAATATGTTTCTTTTTTTAAGTTCATTAACTGCTTTTGTGAAATCATCGACTGTATGACCTCGGTTTATGAATTTCAATGTTTTATCATTGCTACTTTGTAGACCTAGTTCAACTGTTAAAAAAGTTCTTGTGTTAAGTTCACTTAAATAATCTAACCATTCATCACTTAGGGCATCAGGTCTTGTTGCAATAGATATACCTACAACTTTGTTGATAATTAACAATTTATCAACCATTTTCTTAAACGGTTCTATTTCTCCGTATGTGTTGGTTCCCGATTGGAAATAGGGAATATATAAACTGTTTGGCCACTTGCGTTCCATAATTTTTTTGGTAGTATTAAATTGTTCGATAATATCTAAGTTGTTGTTACTTATGTTTGCTGCACTTCTGCCACTACAATATATGCATCCACCAGTACTAAAATTAGGACAACTACTACCAATATCCAAAGGGACTTTAAAAACTTTACTTCCAAATTTATTACGGAAGAAACAATTTAGTGTATAATATCTTTTGTTATCAATTGTATTTTTAAACATAATATCACCAGTAAAGATATTTTATCATAAGTAATTGAATTTTGCTTTGTTTTTTGTTAAAATTAATTTGTGCTGGAATAGCTCAGTTGGTAGAGCAATGCCCTCGTAACGCATAGGTCGCTGGTTCAAGCCCGGCTTCCAGCACCACTTTAAAATGCTGTTCGAAAAGCTCGAACTTTTGATATAGGTATCAATCAGAAATGATTGATTTTTGACTGTTGACAGAGAATATTTAAGACAATCTTTTTTAATTGAGAAAAAAGATATAATAAAAGAGCGAGAGAAAATGTTGTATTTTAACCAATAAAACATTTTTTCTCGCTTTTTCTGTGAAAATATGAGATAATTGAAATGTGATAAGAAAGGGTAAAAAGGGAAATATACATTTAGGAGGTAGAAATGGAACAAACAAAAATTAAAGTTGGTATTTTGCCAAACCAATTTTTAAAGTCAGATGGAACATTTGACAAAGGCGAGGCAATTAAATTATCTGGAAAAATTGCAGGTGTATGTTATGATAAAGATGGATATGCACATCTTGAAAACGAGCCAGAAGGAAAGACAATGCGTAGAGTTGATATGACCTTAAATAATGGACATCATAGTGTTTATGATCACGTTTTTATAAGTTTCAATTTGCAAAATGTACCCAAAATCTTAGCAATGGTGCTTAATAATGAAAAACAATATACTACAAGTGAAAAATCAGCAAGATATACCCCAGTTGTTAGACAAGATGGCTCAATTATAACAGAGGATGAAGAAAGACTTTATAATAAGTGGCTTGATATATTCAAAATTAAAATCAAATCACAATATGGAAATATCTATAATGATGCTAAAATTCAAAAACTAGCACAAGAGAATGCAAGATATTTAGTAACTGTTTTTATGCCAACACAGATGATTTATACAACATCTTTAAGACAAATCAATTATATAGCTTCTTGGATGCAAGAATATATTGAAAATGCTGATATGAACAATCCTTTTGAAAGAAAATTAGCATTTTATATGAAAGAACTATTAGAAGCACTTGATGATGTAAATGTTCTTGAAGATGGTTTGTTAAAAAATGAAAAACATAGGAAATTGTCTCTATTTGGTAATAATTTAGATAAAAAAGAAGAACATTTTGGTGATATTTATTCAACTGTATATAAAGGCTCTTTTGCTCAACTTGCTCAAGCACAGAGGCATAGAACTCTAGATTATCAAATGGAAATTTTAGATGAAAAAGAATATTTCGTGCCACCAATTATTGCTGATGACCCAACGTTAGTTAATGAATGGCTTAGTGATATGCGAATAGTTAAAGACGTTAATCCACAAGGTGAACTTGTTAACATGTGGGAAACTGGAACATATGAGGATTTTATTTTAAAATGTAAAGAAAGACTATGTACAGCAGCACAACTTGAAATTATGCAACAAACAAGAGAAACTTTGCTAAAATATAAAGAGGCATTAAAAAAAGCAAATCCTCTGCTAGCCCAAGATATCGAAAAGTATGCTCGTGGTGCAAGATGTACTTCTGGGTTCGATTGTACATCTCCTTGCGGTTTTAGAGATGGGATAATATTAACGAGGAAAATTTAATTACGCAAAAAGGAAATAAGTGGCAAAATTGTTGCAACTTTTTTCTTTTGGTGAAAAAAGTTGCTTAGTGATCGATTTAAATCAATTGTTTTTATTCAAAAGTTGTAGATAACTACGACAATGGAACCAGATTGATAATTACCCGAATTTTAGTTTTTTTATTATAAGGAAAGTGGGGGATTTTATGAAGAAATTAAAAAGATTAAAAAAAGAATACGACTATTTCGATTAGCTGTATTCTTTATTTTATATTAAATTTTTGATAATCCACAGTACCTATGTTAGTAGGTCTTTCTTCCAAATGGGCTTGAACGCTAATATCTGTCATTGTTTTTCAGTTTCTTTTTCATTATGTAATTTTGATGAAGCTTTAGAACGTTCAACTTGTTTTTTGAATTCTTCAAATTGTTCATGCCTTTTTTTTATTTGCTGAATTTTTTCATCGCTAGTAGAACACCTTTTTAGAAAGGCTTCTATTTTAGGGTCTAATTCACCACTTTCAGCTAATTCTTCCAAATATTTTTGGTATATTTCATCTTTGCTCATATAAAGTGCCTCCCTTTTTCTACACTTATTGTATCATAAGTTGTTTTAAATTTACAGAAGTCAAATAATATAAATTAGATAATCAAAGTTGTGTAACGGTATTTAAAAAAACAAATAAATTGCTTTTAACTAAAATTATTTTAGTGTATAATAATTAATAGGTGGTAGCATGCAAGTAATACTTCTAATTATTGGCTTTATTATAATTATTAAAGCATCAGATTTTCTGGTAGATGCGTTGTCAGCTTTGGCCCTTAATTTTCATGTGCCCAAAATATTGATTGGTTTAACTATTGCAGCATTTGGAACTTGTGCTCCTGAAATAGCCATTTCTTTTCAAAGTGTTAGTGCTGGCAATGGAGAAATTGCTTTTGCTAATGTTGTTGGTAGTTGTGTTGTCAATGTTCTTTTAATAATTGGACTAGCTAGTTTTATTAAACCTATTAAAGTAAGGCATGCTACAATAAAAAAGGAATTGCCAATTTTAGTTTTAATAACTTCTGTGTTTTCGATATTAATGTTAGATAGTTTATTTAATCCTAGTTCTAATAATATATTTTCTCGATCTGATGGTTTAATATTATTACTTTTATTTGGTTTGTTTGTTGTCTATTTGATTCAAATGTTATTTAAACATAGTAATTATTCTAGTGAAGAAATTGAAAAGATAAAATATACGCCGTTATTATCGATAATAATTATTATCGTATCAATACTACTAATAACTTATAGTAGTGATTTAATTATTGATTCAGCTCAAAAGATTGCTGAAGCTATCAATGTTAGTACAAAGTTGATAACTATGTTTGTCATTGTTATTGGTACTAGTTTACCTGAAATGGTTATGACAGTAACCAGTGCTAGAAAAGGAGAGTTTGATATTGCTATTGGTAATATAGTTGGTACTAATATATTCAATGTTTGTATAGTTTTAGGATTACCAGTTATTATTTATGGCAATGTTTTGTTATCAGGGTTTGGATTAATTGATATAATTGCAGTTTTCTTGTCTTCTTTCCTTTTGTTTGTATTTGCTAGAAGCGAGAGAATTATTAATAAAAAAGAAGCTATAATTATGTTAATTATCTTTGCAATGTATTATATTTATCTATTACTTGAGTAAAACGACATAATTCGACATTAAATTTAAAATATCTGTGTTATAATTATGAAAAGCGAGGTATTATATGTTAGCTTATGGTGTAAATGTTTTAAAAGAATTAGACAGTAAAAGAATAAAAAAGGTTATGACTTATCGCAAAGAGATAATTGAATATTGTAAAAGCCAAAAAATAAAATATGAATACACAGATAATCATGTTTTAAATAAGTTGACTAAAGAAAATCATCAGGGAGTTGTAATTGATATTTATGATTATGAATATCATAGTTTAGAAGATGTCTCTGGAGATTTTGTAGTTGTACTAGATCATTTGGAAGATCCTCATAATTTTGGAGCGATTATTAGGACTTGTGCTGCAGCTGGAATAACTTCAATTATTATTCCTAAAGATAGGTCAGTAAAAGTTACTGATGTTGTAATAAAAACTAGTGTTGGAACCATCAATTATGTTCAAATAATTATGGTTAATAACTTGGTTGATGCCATAAGAAAGTTGAAAAATAAAGGATACTTTGTTTATAGTGCAGATATGCATGGGGAAAATTATACTAAAGTTGATTATAGTGGTAAGAAGGTTTTGGTTATTGGTAATGAGGGTAAAGGTATAAGTAATTTAGTAAAAGAAAATAGTGATTTTTTAGTAACAATACCAATTGATTCTAAAGTTGAAAGTTTAAATGCATCAGTTGCTGCGGGTATTCTTATTTATCAAATGAGGAATAACAATGAATGATTATGAGTTATTGTATTTAATTCAAGAACAAAATGAAGATGCTCAACAAATGATTTATCAAAAATATACTGATGTAATTAGAAAACTAATCAATAAAAACTATAATAGCATTAAAGTATACAATATCGATATATCGGAACTTTATAATGATTGCTTAGGTGCATTACAGGATGCCATAATTAATTATAATCCAGATTTCAATGTTCAATTTTCTACATATGTGGGAGTAGCTATAAAAAGAAGAATAGCATATTCGATTAGAAGTAAATATAGGTCTAAAAATAGTAATATATTATGTGTCGATTTGGCATGCTTTGATGAAACCTTTTTGGAGACAATTCCCGAAGATAAAAATGTTGAACCATTAAATGTAATTTTGAGAAATGAAAAAATTAATGAAAAAGATAAAATTGCTAGTGAAACATTGTCAGGATTTGAATACAGAGTTTACAGTTTGATAGTCCAGGGTATAAAAGCTAAAGAGATAGCTTCGATGTTGGATAAGAATATAGGTCAAATATATAATGCTATTCAAAGAATAAAATATAAGTTAAAAAGTACAAATCTTGATTAAATTGCTTGAATTTAGTTAGTGTTTATGGTATATTACTGGTGAACACGGAAGTGTTTTTTTAAATGGAGGTTTTTAAATGTGACAAAAGAAGAGAAAAAAGTGTCCAAAAAAGATTTAAAAAACAAAAATAAGGATAAGAAGAAAAAGGCTAAAAAGGTAAGTAAAAAACCTACTGAAAGTTATTTTAAACAAGTAAAAAGAGAAATGAGTCTTGTTAAATGGCCAAGTGGTAAAGAAGTCTTAAAATATACGATTTCAACAATTATATTGTGTTTGTTTTTATGTTTAATATTTATGGGATTACAACTTGTAATGTCATTAATTAGAGGATGGGCTGGATAATGGAAAAAGAATGGTATGTAGTTAGTACTTATTCTGGTCATGAGAATAAGGTAAAAGAAAAATTGGAAGCTAAGACTGAATCTGTAGGAATGCAAGAACACATTTTTAGAGTAATTGTTCCAGAAACTAAGGAAGTTGAAGTTAAAGATGGTGTTAAAAAAGAAAAAGTTAAAAAGATGTTTCCAGGTTATGTTTTAGTAGAAATGGATATGACTGATGAAGCTTGGTATATCGTTAGAAATACTCCAGGGGTTACTGGATTTATCGGTTCTAGCGGTAAGGGAGCTAAACCAACTCCATTGTTACCACAAGAAATAGATAGAATTCTAGCTAACATGGGTATGAGTAGAGTAAATATCGAAAATGACTTAAAAGTTGGAGATACTGTTAATATTATTGATGGACCATTTAATGGAATGAGTGGTAGAGTAGATAATATCGATATAGAAAATAATAGACTTAATATTATTATCGATTTGTTTGGTCAAGAAACTAATGTCGATGTTGAATTGTATCAAGTTAGTAAAATATAAAAAAACCTTTAAAGTTTCAATGTGCTTTAAAGGTTTTTCATTTGTGTTTCTTCATTCATCTTCAACAATTATTTCAGAAGTAGTGCTAATCATCTTGGTTTTGCTCCATGTTTCATAAAATATTTTTTTGCTTATTGCTAATTTGAAAAAGCAAATTACATAATAAATAAAGATGAATAATAGCAATAATAAAACTGAGAAAACTATTATAGAGTCATTAAAATAAGAAATAATATTGGAACAAATTAATAAAATTATCGTAGGTAAACCAATATATCCTAAGTAAAATAAAAGGGTTCTTAGAGTAATTTGTAATAATGATAATTTTTTATTTTTAGTTGATACTATTTTTATCTTTAGAAATTTACATCCTAAAGTTTGACCATGAAATAAAATAGGGAAAATGATAAAATAAAGTCCAATGAATATAAGATAATGATAAAATTTTGTGAGGTCAATACCTATATTTATAATTATATATAATATAGTAACAATAATTAAATCTATGCTATAAGCTAAACTCCTTCGAATAATGGAAACTTTTCTTCCTAAAGCTTTAGATGTATCATCGATAGTATCACGGTCTGGTAAAAATTTTAATAACAAACTGCCAATAAAGTAACCAATAAATCCTCCGCAAGTGTTTAATATTAAATCATCAACATCAAATAAGCGATATCCTCTTGGGTAGATAAAGTACAATCCAGATAGTTGAGTGAGTTCGAAAAACAAACTTAATAAAAATGACCATAGAATTGTTTTCTTAAGACTAAATTTAAAATAGTAATGTAAATAAGCTCCAAAGGGTATTGTTAATAAAATGTTAAATGCAGGAACTAAGAAATATGTAGTTTTTATTGCAGGAAGATAGGTATTTATGTCGCTGATAATGAAACCACTTTTTTCGATGAATTCTAATAGAAAAGAAAATGGGATTAATTGAGTTGTCGGAGTAGTAAGCTGTAATACAGTTTCTCTACTTGGCAGAGGTAATATTACTAAAAAATAAGCTGTTAATAAATATAGAATGAAAGAATACACGATCAAAGCTCTATACCAATAAACTGAACCATAATTGTGATATTCTTTTAAAACATATGGTAAAGTTATCAAAAAAGCAATGAATGGAAAAGTAATTAAGGCAACTTTTATAATATCTAAATAATTCATGTTTACTCCTTATAAGAAATTTTTTTGTTTTTACCGGTTAATAAAGATAAATAACCGTTAAAACTACGAATGTCTTTGCGAATTGCTACAATTTTATCAGCTTTCGACATTATGGCTCCTTCGAGAAAAAATGATTTTCGTAAAGATAGGTGTCGTATTTTACCAACTGTTGTGGATGCTATTATTATTTTTTTGTATTTATCATCTAGAGCATCATATTTTTCTTGATTGTTTAATTCTAAGGGAACTTCATCAATAGACCTTACAGGAAAAGGAAACATATGATGAATAATACCATCGATAATTATTACAGCATCATGATAATCTTGAAAATATTTTGGGAACCAAGTTATGGCATTAATAGTGGCTTCAATGGGGTGAATAAATCCATGTAAATTAATAAATCTTTTTCTTTTAATTTTTAAATTGTTTTGCCACGGTTCTTCATATAAATCATGAAACATAGCAATAAGAACTGCTAATTTTAAATTTATAAAAGAAAGTTTTTTATTGCGTTTTTTTATTTTAATAATCATTTTATAGGTAACTATGGCATCGCAAATAATATGGTCGCCGAGAGTTTTGTTATCATGATGCCAAAATGGTGGTTGGCATCTTTTGATGAACTCCGAGTGATAACAAATAGGTCTTATTATAGACCATAGTTTTTTTGCATTATAACCTGTTAGTTTATATTGATTACAAAAAAATTTATATTTTAAATAGATTTCTCTTTTCATAGTATTCCTCTTTTTTCAGTTATTTATATAATATATTATAAACTATTATAAAGTGTTTTTAAACTAATTTTTATTACTTAATATTTATTTGAAAGGGATAATTATCATTTCTAATAATGTCTTTTCTGCATATTTTATATAGAGAGGAGGTTTTTATTTGAATAATTACGAAAGAGCAGTTAAAAAAGTTCAATGTTCTGGTTTGGAACAACCATGCTGTTGTTGTTTTGGACCGACGGGTCCAACAGGACCTGCAGGACCAGCAACTATAACCGCTGGTTTGACTGTAACTACTGAGCCAGGAACGCAAGCAGAGGTTACAAATATTGGAACTAGCGAAAACGCTGTTTTGAGATTTTCAATACCTGCTGGAGCAACGGGAGCAACTGGGCCAACAGGACCGACAGGACCAACAGGACCAGCAGGAGCATCTACGACAGGAGCAACTGGGCCAACAGGACCAACAGGACCGACAGGACCAACAGGACCAACCGGAGCAACTGGAGCAACTGGAGCAACGGGACCGACAGGTGCTAGCGTAAATTTAAGTATTGGTTCCGTTACATCAGGTACTACAGCTTCTGCAACAATAACTGGAACATCACCGAACTTTATATTAAATTTAGTTTTGCCAATGGGACCAACAGGCTCGACTGGTCCAACTGGTGCAACAGGATTGGCTGGAGCAACTGGGTCAACAGGAGCAACAGGAGCAACTGGAGCAACAGGACCGACCGGAGCAACAGGAGTGACAGGACCAACTGGACCAACAGGAGCAACAGGACCGACCGGAGCAACAGGAGTGACAGGACCAACTGGACCAACAGGAGCAACAGGACCAACAGGACCAACAGGAGCAACAGGACCGACCGGAGCAACAGGGCCAACAGGACCGACAGGACCAACTGGACCAACAGGACCAACGGGAGCAACGGGACCAACAGGAGCAACAGGACCGACAGGACCAACAGGACCTTAATGAGCATATGAAGAAGATAAAAATTTGCGTTTATGCT
>CAZEMQ010000003.1:0-1862 GCA_964513435.1 uncultured Muribaculaceae bacterium | reverse complement strand
GGACCAACAGGACCTTAATGAGCATATGAAGAAGATAAAAATTTGCGTTTATGCTATATGCAAGAACGAAAGTAAGTTTATAAAAAGATGGTTAAAGTCAATTGAGGATGCAGATTATATCTGTGTCCTTGATACTGGCTCGACTGATAACAGTTTAGAATTGCTAAAAGATAGCAATGTAATAGTTGGTGAAAAGCATTATGATAATTTTCGATTTGATAAAGCTCGTAACGATTCTTTAAAGTTGATTCCAAAAGATACAGATGTTTGTATATGTCTTGATATCGATGAAGTTATGCTTTCGGGATGGCGTGAAGCACTTGAAAAAGTTTGGGATGAAAATACAACAAGATTAAGTTATGTTTATAATTGGAGCTTAGATGAATTTGATAATCCAAAAGTAAGCTTTTATCAAGATAAAATTCATGGACCAAATTATATATGGGTAAATCCTGTTCATGAAGTATTAAAGTGTTTGGATGAAAATGAAGTTTATGCTCGAAGTGATAATTTAATAGTCAATCATTACCCTGATCAAACCAAATCCAGAAGTTCTTATTTGCCATTATTAGAGTTGGCAGTTAATGAAGACCCAAACAATGACCGTAATATGCATTATTTAGGAAGAGAATACATGTATTATGGTAATTGGGAAAGTTCTATTGCCACTTTAAAAAGACATTTAAATATGGAAAATGCTACTTGGAAAGATGAAAGATGTGCATCAATGCGATTTATTGCTCGTTGTTATAAAAATATGTCAGATTTTATATCTGCTCGAGTTTGGTTAGATGCTGCTATTAAAGAAGCACCTCATTTGCGAGATCCACTAGTGGAAATGGCTTTATTATATTATGAACAACAAAATTGGGAAGAAGTTATCAATTATTGTAAGAAAGCACAAGAAATACCGATTAATTATAAAACTTATATAAATGAAGTTTTTAGTTTTGATGAAACTATTGATGATTTATTATCACTTGCATATTACAATTTAGGTGATGTTGCTAAAGCGATTGAACATGCAGAAAAAGCATTGGCTATTAATGCTAATAACGAAAGAATAAAAAATAATTTAAATATAATGAAAACAAATATATAAAAGACTAAAAGACTGTTAAAATGACATAAACAGTCTTTTTTTAAAAAAAAGAAGTAATTTGAATAAAAAGTTCTATATATATAAAATGAGAGGAGGAAAGTTTATAGATGAAAATAACAGAAAAAGAGTTTAAAGAATCTCTTGTCAATTGTGAAAAGAGAGAATACATTGAATTAATTTTAAGTGACTTTTTAGATTTAGATTTTGATTTGATTCACAAAAAATTGGTTATTGATGATCCAGACATTATTGAAGATGAAACTATACCAATAAAAGAACGTCCGTATGCTACGTTTGTTTCAATCGATAAATATATTGTAGTAATTTTGAAAAACAATTCAAGAGAAGAAAAAAATTCTATAGAAGCAGAAAATTTATTAAGTGCTTTATATAAGAAGTATCCAGATAAGACAATTGTTAATATCAATATTAATGAATATGATAATTAATTATGAAAACTATTAGTTTAGATAGGCTAGTAGTTTTTATTTTTATAGAATTATAAATATACAAGCAGAAAAATTATTGTTTACTAGTTGAAGTATGTAGTTAGTTCTAGTCTCATATTTATAAGGTAAATTTTTTATATTAAATCATATAAAATATGTCGATAAACTGTTGGAAATGGGGTATATTCTAATAGTAGGTGAATGTAGTGAAGAGGAAATATATATTTTTAGCAATATCAGTATTTGTTGTAGGGTTTGTTGTATTCTTTTTATCGATGACATTTAATGTGGAAGATGCTGAAGCTAGTTTG
>CAZEMQ010000002.1:0-23830 GCA_964513435.1 uncultured Muribaculaceae bacterium | reverse complement strand
CCGTCATTAATTGACTCCTTGGTATCACTCTTTTTTTTAAAAAAGGAGAGATTAATTTGAAAAAAAACTTAATTTATTTTAGGCAAAAATCTAGAAAAGAGCAGAAAGGAGAGTGCTTTAATTGTGACAAACGAAGATAATTTAGTGGATTTACATACTCATAGCATTTATTCGGATGGCGACTTATCACCTGAAGAATTAATCAATTTAGCCAAGAGGAAAGACATAAAAACATTTGCTATAACCGATCATGATACAATTGATGGCAATTTAGATATGTTAGAAAAAGGCTTTTTTCAAGATCAAGAAATACAAATTATCCCGGGTATTGAATTAAGTGCAAAAGTCCCAAAAGGAAGAATGCATATTTTAGGTTATAACATAGATTTAGGAAACGAAGAATTAAACAAAATAATGACAGCACTAAAAGACAATAGTATCAATTCGGTATTGTCTTTAATTGAACAAATTAAAAGAGATTATGGTATCGTTTTCACTTATCAAGAATTAAAAGAATTAGTAAATGCACCTCACAATTTAGGTAGACCAGATATTGCTAAACTATGCGTTAAAAATGGTTATGCTAAAACAATACAAGAAGCATTTGATTTATATTTAGTTGCAGCACATCAAAAAACAAGAGGAAATAACAAAGGATTATCATATTCTGAATGTATTAATTTAATTCTAAACAGTGGAGGAGTTCCGGTTTTAGCTCATCCTTATTCCTTAGAAATGAATGAAGAAGAATTGCTTTTACTGATAAAAGAAATGATTAATTATGGATTACAAGGAATCGAAGTATATCATTCCAATCATACGCAAGAGCAAACAGAGTTTTATTTAAAAATGGCACATAAATACGATCTTTTAATCAGTGGAGGAACAGATTATCATGGTAAAACAGTAAAACCTGACATTGAACTTGGAACCGGAAGAAATAATAATGTCATGATTAGAAGCTTATCTATTTTAAACCACTTAAAAACCAAATAAATCACTGGTTGGTCTTTTAATAATGATTAATAAATTCTTAATATATTCCTGTTTTTAAAAAGGCAAATATGAAAAACTTATACCTATTTACCGACGAGCCATGTCAAAATTAGGTTATTATATAAGTTCTATTTAGTCTAAATTATGTAAAGTTTTATGGTTAGCCTAGTTTTATGATAAGTTTTAAGCTAAACTATAAATAGGGATTAATCTAAAAAATAAATACCATTCAAGGTTTTTATTACTATGTGTGCTTTGAATGAATTGAAAGGAATGAAACTCAAAATGATTGATATGCATTATGATTTGTTGTCGATTCTTTATTATTGCTATTTACGTAATGATTTTAGCTATGTTACCAAGTTGCAAAAGTATTTTAATGAAAACAATGTAACGGGTTTAGTTGCCAATCTTTATTTTATGGGTGAAGATGAAATGAAACAAGAAATGCAAGGACATCCGATAGATGTTTTAGAGATGTTTAAAATATCAACTGAGTTATTCGAAAAATTTTTCCCAAATATCTCGGTAATATATAGTATTGAAGGCTGCGATTACATTAAAGATACAGAAGAGTTAAAAAAGTTATATGACTTAGGTCTTAGAAGTATATTGCTTGTATGGAACAATAAAAATAAATATGGTAGTGGTGCTTTTGCAGTTGGAGGTTTAACTGAAGCTGGTAAAAGATTTTTAGAATGTGCCATTAAACTAGGTATTACTGTAGATATGTCGCACATGAATAAAGAAACATTCATCGATACTGTCGATTTATTAAATCAATCTTGGGATAATGGTTTAAAACCTAAGATAATTGTGAGTCACTCGAATGTAGCGGATTTATATAGTCACAAACGAAATATAACGGAAAATCAAATAAGTAGTTTAAAGAAATTTAATCCAGTAATGGGGCTAGTAAGTTATTCTTTTTTCTTATCAGACAAAGATGAAGAACTAGATGTTTTAAAAGATAAATATTTACAACACATCAAAAGAGTAGTAGAAATATTAGGTATTGATGCTGTTGGAGTAGCAACTGATGATATGGAGTATGATAGTGTTTTATTTAATAATCCTATGGAAAAAATAATTTTTCCTTATAGCACTTTAAAACAAGAATTGATTACACTTTTAAAACAAGAATTTAGTGATGAAGAAATAGAAAAAATATTATATTTGAATATTAAAAATAAGTTATTTAAGGAGGATTAATAATGATAGATATTAAATTAATTAGAGAGAATTCAGAATTAGTAAAGGAAAACATTAAGAAAAAATTTCAAGATGAAAAACTGGGATTAGTCGATGAAGTTTATGAATATGATAAGACTTATCGTGAGTGTAAATTAGAAGGAGATAATTTGAGAGCTAAGAGAAATGAACTTAGTAGTCAAATTGGAGCTTTGATGCGAGAAGGAAAAAAAGATGAAGCCGAAAAAATTAAGAGTGAAGTAAGTGCTATAAATGATCAAATAGCAAATTTAGAGATTAAAGAAAATCGTTTAGAAGAAGAGATAAAATCTCGAATGATGGTTATTCCTAATATAATGGATGAAAGTGTTCCAATTGGTAAAGATGACACTGAAAATGTCGAAAATGAAAGATTTGGAGAAGCAGTAATTCCAGAATATGAAATTCCTTATCATGCTGAAATTATGGAAAGTTTTAATGGTTGGGATAAAGAATCTGCTGGTAGAACAAGTGGGAATGGTTTTTACTATTTAGTTGGAGATATTGCTAGACTTCACAGTGCAATGCTTTCTTATGCACGAGACTTTATGATTGATAAAGGATTTACTTATGCAATTCCTCCATTTATGATTCGTAGTGATGTTGTTACTGGTGTTATGTCTTTTGCAGAAATGGATGCTATGATGTATAAAATTGAAGGAGAAGATTTATACTTAATTGGAACGAGCGAACACTCTATGATTGGAAGATATAAAGATCAAATTGTTAATAAAGAGAGTTTACCAATAACAATGACTTCATATTCTCCTTGTTTTAGAAAAGAAGTTGGAGCTCATGGTATTGAAGAACGTGGAATATATCGTGTTCATCAGTTTGAAAAACAAGAGATGATTGTTATTTGTGAACCAGAAGAATCACCAGAATGGTATGAAAAAATGTGGAAGTATACCGTTGAATTATTTAGAAGTTTAGATATTCCGGTAAGAACACTTGAATGTTGTAGTGGAGACTTAGCTGATTTGAAAGTTAAATCTTGTGACGTTGAAGCATGGAGTCCAAGACAACAAAAGTATTTTGAAGTTGGTTCATGTTCTAATCTTGGAGATGCTCAAGCAAGACGTTTAGGAATTAGGACTAAAGGTGAAAAGGGAACTTATTACCTTCATACTTTAAATAATACAGTTTTAGCTTCAAGCAGGGCAATGATAGCTTTACTTGAAAATAATTATCAAAGTGATGGTACTGTACTTATTCCAAAAGTATTACAACCTTATATGGGTGGTTTAGAAGTATTACACCCTAAACAAAAATAACAAATTTGAGTATGTTAGCCATACTCTTTTTTGGTGTTTTAAAAAATTATCTTTTTATAACAATATATGGTATAATTTTAACAGTAGGAGTAGTCCTATTAAAAAGAAAAGAGGTAGATTTATGGGATTTATTAAAGCTTTTTCTGGTGCACTTGGTGGTACTTTTGCTGACCAATGGAAAGATTTTTATCTTCCAATGAGTAATGTGCCTGCAACAGCAGGAATATTTAGAGCTGTTCCTAACGGAACAAATGCTAATCGGGGAGAAAACACTAAGGGTTCAGAAAATATTATTACTAATGGTAGTAAAATAGTTGTTCCAGAAGGAATGGCCCTAATCACTATTCAAGATGGGCAAATTACAGGTATGATTGCTGAAGCTGGAGGATTCGAATTTAGATCTGATGACCCTAATTCAAAATCATTTTTCAGCGGAGATGGCATTTTAGCATCGACGATTAGTGAGTCGTGGAATCGTTTTAAATTTGGTGGTCAACCTGGTTCACAACAGTTGGCGTTCTATGTCAATTTAAAGGAAATACCTAATAATCGATTTGGAACTCAATCAGAAATTTATTGGGATGATGCTTATTTTGGTACACAAGTTGGTTGTGTTACTAGAGGTACTTATACGTTGAAAATTACTGATCCAATTTTATTCGTTAAAAATTTTGTGCCAGTTAAATATTTACAAGCTTATGCTCCAGTATTTGATTTTGCAGATATGGAAAATGATGCTGCAACGCAATTATTTAATGAAGTAGTTGGAACTTTATCTGCAGCATTTTCTAATTATACAAATGATGCAAGCAAAGGAAATAGAATTTCTAAGATTCAAGGAGACCAAATAGGTTTTGCTCAAGCTATGTCTCAAGCGGTTGAAGATGCTTATCAGTGGAAATCTACTAGAGGGTTAGAAATTGTTAAAACAGCTATTTTATCTATTGAATATGATGAAGATACTAAGGCTTTAATGAGTGATGTTAAAAAAGCTGATGCTTTATCTGGAGCTAGAGGAAATTCATTTATGCAACAAGCTACTGCTAGAGGAATACAAAGTGCTGGTGAAAATGGTGGAGGAACAGGCATGGCATTTATGGGCATGGGTGTTCAAGCTGCTGGAGGTGTCGTTGGAGGAATGCAACAACCTCAAACAGAATCAAGTTATCAACCTAATTTTAATCAATCAACAACATCAGAAACTCCGCAAAGTGAAGCGGCAGGTGATTCACAAAACAATTCTTCAACAACTGATGCTACAACTAAACTTTTAGAAATGAAAAAACTATTAGATGCTGGAGCAATAACACAAGAAGATTATGATAAAATAAAAGCACAATTACTGGGAATATAATAATGGATACTGATGCAAAAGAAGTTAAAATAGTTACTACTGAAAACGGCAAAAACGGTCAAAACAAATGCCCTAAATGTGGAGCTACAGATATATCTCTTAATGTTAATAATGGTAAATTACGGTGTAATTTCTGCCGTTTTGAATTTGATGCAGAACAATCGAGTGGTTTCGTAGCGGTAGATGACTTAGTTGGTACTGTAGTAGGTTCGGGAGCTAAAGATATTGCAGTTTCCACTGATGATGTAGTAACTTTTAAATGTAGTAGTTGTGGAGCTGAAGTTGTAATAGATACCAATGATTCTTTAAGTGCTAGATGTCACTGGTGCCGAAATGTTTTATCGGTACAAGAACAAATTCCTAACGGTAGTGTACCAGACATGGTTTTACCATTTGCAGTTAAAAAGGAAGAAGCCCAAGAAGAAATTAGAAACTTTGTCAATAAAAGAAAGACGTATGCTAATCCAAAATTTAAAGAAGAATTTACAACTGAAAATATCATGGGAGTATATTTTCCTTATATGATTGTAGATATCAATACTCATGTAAAAATGCAAGGTGAAGGAGAACACACAGCTCGTAGATATACTAGACATGAAGGGAACGAAACAAATGTTTACTATGATGTCGATATATACCGTATTAGGCGCAGTTTTGATCTTTTAGTAGATGGGCTTACTATAGAATCAAGTTCGGATAAACTAGATAAAACAAACTCTGATAAAACGACGAATGTAATAAATGCTATTATGCCTTTTGATATTGAAAATGGTGTAAAATGGAATGCTAATTACTTACGGGGATATTCCTCTGAGAAAAGGGATACAAACATCGATAATTTAAAAGATTTGGTAGAAACTCAAACAAAAGATATTGCTCGTAATGCAGCAAGAAATACTATTAAACCTTATGACCGGGGTGTTGCTTGGCATAAAGAAGAATTAGATATCAAAGGACAACAATGGAAATCGGCTTATCTTCCAGTATGGTTATATAGTTATCAAGAAGTTAAGGGTGAGAAAAAGATATTGCATTATGTTGCAGTAAATGCTAGAACTAAAGAAACTATGGGTAGTGTACCTATAAATATGCCTAAATTGTTGTTAGTATCTGGAATCATTGAATTTTTTGGAATATTACTAATGTTTATTGTAAATTCAGATAATGGATGGATATTCTTATCGTTAGGTTTTATATATTTTGGAATTATATATCTTTTATATCGCAATAAAAATGCTAGACATATGCATGAAATTGAAACAAAAAGAACTGTTGAGAACATGGAAGCAACCGATGAATTTATAGTTCAACGAAAAGGAGTAAGTAATCCTCGAATGGTCGGAGCTAACAGTACATTTAATCATGAACAATCACCAACGCAATATCTAGCAGAGCAATTTAATTTATTAACTAAGCATAATAGTAATAGTGATAACAAAGATGAACAAGACTAATACCTTGTTCTTTTTTTTGTGTAAAAATATGTAAAGTAAGTGTGGTGAAAAAAGTCGAACAATAACTACTTTTGTCGTTATATGTCGAATAGCTTGCAAATAAAAAAAATGCTGTTAGAATTGGGTTTGAAAGCGGGTTTTGGTAAATATTTTTTAACTTCTAAGTTTATTCTAGCCAATAAAAAGTTTTTATTCATATAACAACCATTCTACACAACTATATTTCACACTCATCAAAATACCGCTTTCACTATTTTGGTTTGTGTGATAGAATATAGACTTGAAAGCGAGGTACTTTATATGAATACACCTGATCTTTGTATTGCAAAGAATAGAAAAAAGACAAATATAAATTATATCGATTTAGATATGGAGATTAAACCTGTTTTTGAAGGAAAAAAATATTTTTTGAGAACATATGGCTGTCAAATGAATGTTCATGATTCAGAAGAAATAAGATTTTATTTAGAAAAATTAGGTTTTAGTGCTTGTGATGTTTTAGAAGATGCGGACATAGTAGTACTAAATACCTGTGCAATTAGAGAAAATGCCAAAGATAAGGTATTTGGCTATTTAGGAAGATGTAAACATCTAAAAAAAGAAAAATCAGATTTAATAATTTGTTTATGTGGTTGTTTAATGCAACAACCGAGTGAAGTAGAAGAGATTATGAATAAGCATAAATATGTTGATATTGTTATTGGTACTCATAATTTAAATGAACTTCCAAAATTAATAATTGAGAAAAATAATACTCAAAAAATAGAAGTATATTCTAATAGTGATAAAGTATTTGAAAATGTTAAATATAACAGAGATTCCAATATTTCTGCTTGGATAAATATTCAACTTGGGTGCGATAAATTTTGTACTTATTGTATAGTACCTTACACCAGAGGTCGTGAAAGAAGTCGTAAGATGGAAAGTATTTTAAAAGAAGTTCAAGAGTTAAAGGATGCTGGGTATAAGGAAATAACTTTGTTAGGACAAAATGTTAACGCTTATGGTAAAGATTTAGATTTGGGTTATGATTTTGCTACTTTATTAGAAGAAACAGCTAAAATAGGTATACCTAGAATAAGATTTATAACTAGTCATCCTTGGAATTTTACTGAGAGTATGATTGATGTAATAGCTAAGTATGACAATATCATGCCTTATATTCATTTGCCAATTCAATCTGGTAGTGATGCAATTTTGAAAAAGATGAATCGGCGATATACTATCTCTGAATATAAAGAATTGTTTAATTTGATAAAAAAAAGAATTCCTAGTGTTAGCATAACTACTGATATTATTGTAGGTTTTCCAAATGAAACTGAAGAAGACTTTCAAAATACGTTAGATATTGTTAACTATTGTAAATTTGATGGAGCTTTTACCTTTATTTTTTCTCCAAGAGTTGGTACTGCAGCTGCAGTAATGGAAGATAAAGTAACAATGAAAGAAAAAGAAGAAAGATTACATATATTAAATGAATTAGTTAATAAATATTCTTTAGAAAGCAATCAAAAATATTTAAACAAAGTAGTTAAAGTTTTAATTACAGGACCAAGTGATAAAGGCGAAGACAAAGTATGTGGTTATACTGATACGATGAAATTAGTGAATGTAGTTGGTTCTAAAGACTTAATTGGACAAATAGTTAATGTCAAAATTGAAGCAGCTAAAAGTTTTAGTTTAGATGGGAAAGTAGTATAATGAAACATATATTTATCGTTAATACCAAATCTGATAAAGGGAGATTGTTAGATAAAATCTTTGCAATAGAAGATATATGTAAATCTCTAGATGTCGAATACGAAGTATATCCAACTTATTCTAAAGAAGAAGCTCAACATATAGCAAATTTTTATAAAAGTAAAGATTGTGTAATTTATGCAATCGGTGGTGATGGAACTATTAATACAATTTTAAATTCTATTGTTGGAGGTAATGCTTTTTTAGGAATTGTTCCACAAGGTTCAGGAAATGACACTTATAAAACTTTATCAGAGCATAAAGATTTAATTACGGAATGCAATGTTATGAAAGTTAATGATAAATATTGTTTAAATATCTTTAGTGTGGGTTTTGATGCTGAAGTTTGCCAAGCTGTTGAAGAACTTAAGAATCTAAATATTCCTCGAAGTCAATTATATAATTTAGGAATTGCTTATACATTTTTTAAACATCAAAATAAACCGATATTAATAAAAGATGATGATGAATTTATTTATCATGATCAATTTACTATGATTACTGTATGTAATGGAAAATACTATGGTGGAGGAATAAAAATTGCTCCAGATGCTGATATTTGCAGTCGAGAAGCACAAATCTATTTGGTGCATAATCTAAAACGAAGAAATATGCCTGGATTTTTAGCTTCTGTTTTAAGGGGGACTCATGAAGACAGCAAATTTGTTGATAGATTAAACACTAAAGACTTTGAAATTTTCTCTAATAGCCCAGTTTTGGCCAATGTTGATGGGGAAGTATTTAGTGGTGAATATTTCCAAGTAGATACATCAGCAGCAACAATTAAAGTAGTTCAAAACCCTAAAGTTTTAACATTAATGCGTAAATTAGATAAAAAGTCTTAAAATAAGACTTTTTAAAATTACCATAATTACTTGTTATATATATATTAAATTTTAAAGAGAAAATTATTTTATTTCTGCATTTTTAAAAGAATAATATCCAATTATATTAAATATTATAATATATGCTAATCCTAGCAAAGAGCATTTTAATATATAACTATTAGAAGGAGAGTTAACAAGATTTCTAAGAGCAAATTGAAATTCATAATTATAAAACCAATCGGCATTAACTTTTAATATAGATACAAATATTGATGCCAATAACTGTATTACGATAATTAATGGGATGGAAATAGAATTAAACATTGCTCCTTTTTTTAATACAAAAGCCATACAAGTAAGTAGACTTATAATGCCATACATTAAAGGAAGTTGAATTATAGTTTGTTTAGTAATCATACTAATACTTGAAGTAAAGCCACTTCCATTAACTATTAAATTTAGAAAATGATTAAAATAAACATTAAAAAATATTAAAATAGTAGAAAGAAAATAAATCAATAATATTTTAGAAATATAATATTTTTTTCTACTAATATCAGAAAGTGTATTTTTAATGGTTTTATGAGAAAAATCACATACTAATATTATGGAAACAACGACGATAAAGATGTAATATAAGTTGCCATTTTCAGCAATAATATCACTATCTAAGTTAAACTCTCCGCTTTCTTTCATAATTTCTCTATATTCACTGATATTATTAGAATTATTTAATTTTTCTGTTAATTCATAATCTATATCTTCACTAGTAGTTGTAACACCAGCACTAATAGTACCTGATTGCATAGTTACGATACTTATAACAGCCCATAGTATAATAACTAATATAGTAATATAAATTGCTTTTCCTTTTAAAATTCGATATAAATCAGATTTCATTATATTTAACATACTAAACTTCCTCCACCAATAATGACTTGAAATAATCTTCTAAACTAAGTCCTTTTTCATAAATTTCATTTACATCAATTTTATTTTCAACTAATATTTTATTAACTTTAGCACTATCTTCTAAGTAGTCATATAATCTTAGTTCAGAATTACTTATAATCTTATAATTAGATGTAGCTAAGCTTTTATTTAGAACTGTTGCTGCTTTTTTAGAGTTATTTGTTTTTATAACAATACATTTACTGCATTCTAAATCTAATTCTTCCTTAGATAATTCTTTTATTATTTTCCCTTGATTTATAATACAAAATCTATTTGCAACTGTATATAATTCAGATAGAATATGACTTGAAATTAAAATCGTTATATTATATTCTTTATTCAACTTATAAAAAACTTTTCTCATATCGCTTATCCCAATGGGATCTAATCCATTAATTGGTTCATCTAAAATAATGAAATCGGGTTTATCTAAAATTGCTAGAGCAATACCAAGCCTTTGTTTCATTCCTAAAGAAAAATTTTTGTACTTTTTATTTTTAGCATTATCCAAATCTACTAGTTTCAAAGCTGTATATATTTTTTCCTTATCATTTATACCTTTTTGAATAGCATAATATTTTAAGTTGTCATAAGCATTTAAATTTGGAAAAAATGCTGGATTTTCAATTAAGGAACCAATTCTTTTTTTATCCTCTTTGGCATTGTGAAATAGGGTAATGCTTCCGCTAGTTTTATTTGTAAGAGAAATAATCATCTTCATAAGGGTAGTTTTTCCAGCCCCATTTCTACCTATAAGGCCATAAATGTCACCTTTGTTGATAGATATATTAACATTATTCAAAGCTATAAATTCTTTGTATTTTTTAGTTAAATCTTTTGTTTTTAAAATAACTTCCTTCATAAGAAACCTCCATTACAAAGTATCATTTGTTGTTTATATAATTATAGCATTTTTTTTAAAAATAAAAAGGTGATAGTGCAAAACAAAATAAAAAAACTAGGTGTATCACCTAGTATAATAAACAAAATTGGTAGCGACGAGTGGATTCGAACCACCGACCTGTCGGGTATGAACCGAACGCTCTAGCCAACTGAGCTACATCGCCATGAAAATAATATACCACATTTATTTCTTTTTGACAATATTTTTTCCTTGAATTATAGCAACTGCATAAAAATGTTAATATTAATAATGATATATGACTTGAAAATAAATATATATTTGCTATAATTATTAGAAAAAAGTGAGGGATGAAAATGATAAAAACTAAAACTAAGGGTGATTTAATTATTATATCAGGGACAACTTGTGCTGGAAAAGGCTCCGTTATTAAGAAGTTATTAGCTAATCATAATGATATAGTTTTGTCTACGTCTTATACATCAAGACCAAAAAGGGAAAATGAAATTGATGGTGTGGATTATTTTTTTGTTAGTGATGAAGAATTTAAAAACAAAATTAAAAATAATGACTTTTTAGAATATGCCCAAGTTCAATATGGTGCATATTATGGAACACCAAAAAAAGAAGTTTTAGAATTATTAGATAAAGGTAAGGATGTAATTTTAGAAATAGATGTTCAAGGAGCTATGCAAATAAAAACGTTGTATCCTCAAACTATTTTGATATTTATAATGGCTCCATCAATGCGAGAGGTAAAACGGAGAATAATGCTTAGAGGAACAGAAAATACAGAACAAATTATATCTCGTTTTAAAGTAGCTTATAATGAAATAAACCAAATTAATGATTACAACTATGTTGTTGTAAACGATGATTTAGATACAGCGGTATCTAAAGTAGAAGCCATACTTGTCAGTGAAAAACTCAGAGTAGATAGAATTGAAGAATTGAGTGTTGAAAACGAAGAGGAAATGATTCATGAATTATTGATGGACAAAGAATTTGTTAATGAAAAAAATTATGAGTGATAATAAAAATTTAATTTTTTTTACATTTTCTACAGTTTCGATAAATGAATAATTATGATATATAGTAAATAATAACTAGACTAAACATGAACGATGAGTTGGTATAATAAATAAAAGATATTGCTTTTTGACTTGAGTTTACTTTAATTTTATGCAATAATATAGGTGAGGTGAAGAAAATGGCAAAAGATGAAAGAAATTATACAAAAGAATTCAGAAAACTTAATCGTTCTATGTACATTATTATGGGACTTTTATTGTTGCTAGCTTTGGTATTTGTATTTACATCATATCAAAGTCAAAAAGCATCTGAATCAGACTATGATGTGTCAATGATGCGTTCGGTAGGGATAACTGATGTATTGGAAATGTTTGATGATGGTGGAACATATATCCTTTATATAGGAAGAGCGACTTGTTCTGTGTGTCATGATATTTTACCAGTATTGCAAGAAGCCCAAATCAATAATAATTACATAACCCAATATTTAGACATTAGTGCGGTAGATAGAACTAGTGCTGAATGGGATGAACTAATGGAACTTCTTGATGTTGAAACAACTACAACAATGGATGAAGATGGAACGAGCGAGGAAGTAACTAATACTTTTGGATATTTCTTAAATGCTAAAGGATTTACTCCATGTATAATATTAATAAGAGATGGGCAACAAGTTGCAGGTTTCTTTGGAAGTAAGACTTTAGAAAGTTATGAAGACTGGCTTACAAGTTATGGCATATAAAAACAGGAAAAAATATAATCCTGTTTTTTTATTGTTCAAAGTCTTCAATCAAAGCTGAGCTTTTATGTGGTTCATCAAAATATAGATTAGGGTAGTTTTGTTGCCTTAACGCTTCATATACCATAATAGCTACAGTATTTGATAAATTTAATGCCCTTACATTATCGCTCATTGGTAAGCGAATACAATTGTTTATATTTGGTTTTAAAATACTTAAAGGAATACCAGTTGATTCTTTTCCAAAAACAAAGTAGATATTTTCTTCTTGGTTACTAAAATCAAAATTTCCTGGTGGCTTATGCCCATATCTTGTTAAAAAGTAAAACTTGCCATTTTGATTTTTATTTAAAAAGTCTTCATAATCTTCATAAACGTACCATTTTAGTTTATCGATATAATTTACACCGCTTCTACGTAATGTTTTATCATCAACTTTAAAACCTAAAGGTTCAATCAAATGCAAAGTAGCATTAGTTGCCACACATGTACGCATTATATTACCAGTATTTTGAGGTATTTCTGGTTCAAATAAAACTATATTAATCATAATTCCCTCACAAATAAAAAGGCTTAATTGCCTTCATATTCGTAGATATCTAATAACTTTTGAAAATCTCCAGCATTTATAACGTTGTCGTCATCTCTAGTTACTGTATCAACTAATTCGCCATCGCGATAATAAAGAATTATTGGAACAGTTGTAATCTCATCAGTGTTAAAAGCATTATTTAACCTAGTTAAGTAATTATCTTCTTCCATTATGCTTTCGACATTTAAATAATAGAATGAATCATTTAATTTATAATCATCTATAATGTCTTTAATATCTGTTTCTAAATTATAAGTATCTTCATTACCAGTATAAGTTATTAAAACAAAATATTCTGTCGGTGATTCTAAAAGTATTTGACTAACTTCATCTAAATTTTTAATTTCTAAACTAACTGTACCAGATGAAAGCAAATAACTTGTACTTAATTTTTCTTCCTCTCTAATCATTTGAACTCTATAAATATAGATGCCAACTATAGCAATTACTGCAATAATAGCAATGACAATATATAGAGTTTTAAGGTTGTTTTTTGGTTTCGGTGTTTTTGTTTCTTCCTTAGCATTGACCTTAGGTTGTGTACTTTTTTTCTTTTCAGCCATAAATTATCCCGTACCTTTCTATATAATATATTAACATAAAAATTAAGTTTTAGGAATGCTTTTTTCATTATTCGTCATTATTTTTCTCTAATTTGACTAAAACTTCACGAGGTTTAGCTCCATTCTGAGGACCAACAATACCTCGACTTTCTAATAAATCCATCATTCTAGCAGCTCGGTTGTAGCCGAAGTGAAATCTTCTTTGAATTAAAGAAGCACTAATTTTACCTGTTTGGATAGCAAATTCTACAACTTCATTGTAAGATTCATCATCTGTACCTCCAGTAGCACTGTTACCAACACCACTAGATGTATTTTGGCTAACATTTTCAAATTCTTCATCATATTTAACAGTTGCTTGATTTTTACAATAATCGATTAATCTTTTTATTTCATCATCATTTATAAAGCATCCTTGAATACGAGTGGGGGAAGAATCTCCCATTGGGAAGAATAACATATCTCCTTTACCCAGTAATTTTTCAGCTCCAGATTGATCTAGTATTGTTCGTGAATCTATTTGACTTGATACTGCAAAAGAGATTCTTGATGGAATGTTGTTTTTAATTAAGCCAGTGATGACATCAGTTGATGGTCTTTGCGTTGCTACAACTAAATGTATTCCTGAAGCTCTAGCAAGTTGGGTAATTCTCGTTATCGAATCTTCAACTTCTTTTGAAGCTACCAACATCAAATCAGCAAGCTCATCGATAATTACAACGATATATGGCATAAGTGCTTTAGGATTTTCTGGGTGCTTGCGGTTTTCTTTAGTTATTAAATCATTATATCCAGTAATATTTTTTACTTCATAATCACTAAATGTTTGGAAACGATTATCCATTTCACTAACAACTTTTTGTAATGTAAGACTAGCTTTTTTAGGGTCACTTACAACAGGGCATAGTAGGTGGGGTATTCCATTATAGTTAGTAAGCTCTACCTTTTTAGGATCTACTAAAACCAATTTTACTTCACTAGGTTTATAACGCATCAAAATTGAAGCAATAATACTATTTATACAAACTGATTTACCAGAACCAGTAGAACCTGCTACTAAAAGGTGAGGCATCTTAGTTAAATCCATTACTTTAGCAGCCCCCATGATATCTTTTCCAAGAGCTGCACATATTTTAGCATCGCTCTTTAAATTTTGTGGAGACTCTAAAACTTCTCTTAATGTAACACTGCTAATTGTAGGATTTGGTATTTCTACTCCAATTGTACTTTTTCCTGGAATCGGTGCTTGAATAATTACATCTTTAGCAGCTAAAGCTAGAGCAATTTCTTTATTGATATTGACAATTCTACTTACTTTTGTCCCCGCTGGTACTGTAAGCTCGTATTCCGTAACCGCTGGTCCAATATGTATTTCTACTACTTTGGCATTAACTCCGAAATCTTTTAAAACTCTTTCTAGTATTTCTTTATTACTCTTAGTAAAATCAGTTGAATTGACTTTCTTAGGTTTAACAGGGTCAAAAATTTCATTAAATTTAGGAAGTCGATAACTTAAGTCTTGTTCTGGTTCGTTTTTCTTTGGTTTTGGCTCCAAAGACTCTTGTTCAATAGGTTTTTGTTTTAATTCTTCCATGCTAGTAATAATAATCTTTTCTTCTTTTTTCGATGTCGGTTCCACATTTTCAGCAACTGGCTTGATATCATCAACTGAACTTATTGGAACATCTTCCTCATTTTTATCTTTCTTGCGTGATTTAAATAATCCCAAAAATTTTCTAAGAATTTCTGATAAATTGATATTAAATGTTAAAACACTTGCAAATAATGCTAACACAACCAATATGACAATGCTTCCGGTTTTACCAAACAAACCATAAAGAAAACAAATAGCTACTGCACCAATAAAGCCACCACCGACGATAACAGTAGTATTACCGCTATATTCTATTGCATTAGATGCATCGATATCAGCAATTCGTTCCATAAAATTATTATATGTTGCACTAAATATTTCCTGTGGGGTACTAGCTTGATTTAGAAATTCAAAATGGCTAACAACTAATAATATAATGATAAAAATGTAAATACCAATTAATTTTTGTGTTGTAAATTTTGGCATCTTCCGTTTATAAAGCATATAAATTCCTAAAATAATTAAGAACAATAAAACTAGCAGCCACCAGTTGCCCGCTAAGAAGATTGCGAATTTTTTGAAAATCGACCCGATAAAACCAAAACCAAAGCCGATAATTCCAACTAATATCAATATTAAACCTACTAATTCAACACTATAATTAGTAGAACTAGAACTTTCCTTAGATTTCTTCTTTTTAGCCATCTATTATCACCAACTATATTATACATGAATATCCCAGTTTTTTCAAACATTAGTGGTGATTTTACCCAAACACCTAATCTAATTTAACATAGTATAGGATAGGGAGGAAATAATATGTTATTTGATGATAATTTTGGATTTATCAGTTATGATTTATATGGTGATTATTCAAATCAAGAAAGCAAACCTAAACTAGTGAGCGTCGAAGAAGGTTTCTTACGTGGCAATTTGTTTGCTAAAGAATATAAGCCATATAAAAACTATCAATATCGAAAAATCCAGGCTAAAACCAAAAGAGAGGAATTGTTACTTAAAATAATGGAATTGTCTTTTGCTATTAACGATTTGAACTTGTATCTCGATTTACATCCAGAAGATACTAAAATGTTAAAAAAATTTAATGAATTAGTAGAACATGCTTGCAAATATGAAATGGAATATATAAAAAATTATGGCGATATAGAAGTTGTTGACAACACATCAGAAGTTAAATTTGAATGGATTTGTAATCCATGGCCATGGGATAACGAGGGAGGAACTAAATATGTTTAAATATGTAAAACACTTAACTTATCCAATTAATATAACTAAAAAAGATTTAAAGATGGCTAAATATATTGTTACGCAATTCGGTGGACCAGCTGGTGAACTAGGAGCAACACTACGCTATTTTTCTCAAAAATTTACCATGCCTGATGAAAAAGGAAAAGCTTTATTAAACGATATTGCAACAGAAGAAATGGGGCATATGGAAATGGTTGCAACTATGGTTCATCAACTTACTCAAAATGCTACAATCGAAGAAATTAAAGCTGCAGGGCTAGAAAGTTATTATACTGAACACAATAAAGGAGTTTACCCATGTGATGCATGTGGCATTCCTTTTGATGCTGCTTCTATTGCAGTAACTGCAGACCCTTTAACGGATTTATCAGAAGATATGGCAGCAGAGCAAAAGGCTAGAAGTGCATATGAAAACTTGATAAATTTAGCGACTGACCCAGCAGTAATAGAGCCATTACTATTTTTAAGACAAAGAGAAGTAGTTCATTTCAATCGTTTTAAAGAATTATACGATTACTATGAAAAACTAGGATATTAATAATCTATTTTTCTAAAGAAATATAAAAAACATATAATTAATAAGGTGATACTCATGCACATGAAAGAAACCCTTATTAATTTTTTATATGATAAACAATATTTTATTGATATTTACGAAGAATATATTCATATATTTAATTATTTAGAATTATTATCATTAAGTAATACTAAAATAATTTTAAAAATGCCTAATTTTAATTTAAATATTATTGGTAATAACTTATTTATAACCAAGTTATCTCAAGATGAAATACTTATTAAAGGTTCTTTGGAAAAGGTAACGTTTAACTATGAAAAATAAAATCATTTGGGTTAAAAGTAAATGTAGTAATTATTACAGTTTTATGAATAAGGTCCAATACTTAAATATTAAAATATGGGATATAAAATATGAAAAAAATACTATATATTTTAAAATAAATGCTGAAAATCTAGATAAATTAAATAAATATTTAGTTAGTTATAAATTTATATTAGTTAAACTTACTGGTATTCATGAATTGCTTTTTAAGCTAAAGAAAAACTATATTTTTATAATATCACTAATTATGGGGGCTATTCTTTTATTTGTTCTTAGTAATTTAGTGATAAAGATAAATATTATTCATGAAAATAAAGAAATTAGAGATATTATTAGTTATGAACTAGAAGAATATGGTATAAAAGTTTTAAGTTTTAAAAAAAGCTATGCAGATTTAGATAAAATACGTCAGGAAATACTTGATAAATATCCTGATAAGTTGGATTGGATGGAATTTGATATCGATGGCATGATTATCAATGTGCGGATTGAAGAACGAATTATAACCGATACTGATACTGAAGATAAAATCTGTGATTTAGTAGCTACTAAATCAGGAGTAATAAGTGATATATTGATAAATAGTGGTGAAGTAGTTGTCAACATCAATGATTATGTTAAATCTGGAGATATTTTAGTAAAAGGTATTATAACGTATAATGAAGAGGACAAAAGATATACTTGTGCTAGTGGGGATGTTTTTGCTACTACTTGGTATACTGCCAGTGTATCAATTCCTTTAGAATATCAAGAGTATGTCGAAACTGGTTTGAAAAAATACAATATTATTTGGGAAGTAAACGGTAATAAGAAAAGTATATTAAAAGATAGATTTACTTCATTTAATAGTGAACTTAAAAGCATATTTCATATCTTTGATTTTAATTTGTATTTAGAAATTGAAAAAGAAACCGAAAAAATAACTAAAACATATAGCGAAGAAGAGGCTCTAGAAGTGGGAATTACTAAGGCTTTAGAAAGTATTGAAGTAACACTGGGTGAATTTGATGAAATAATTGATAAAAAAGTTTTGAAAAAATCACTAAATAATAGTACAATGGATATAGAAGTATTTATTATAGTAAAGGAATTGATAAGTACTCAAAAAGAAATTACAATAACGAATGATGAAGAAGGGACTGGATAATATGTTTTTAGACACTATTGAATCTGTATTAAGTGATAACTGGCCGATATTAGTGATATTTGTTATAACCCTTATTTTAGTTAGATTTTTTTATCTTCGTAATCATCATGAAAAAATAAGTTTTTATCGTGAATTTTTAGCGGTTATTTCTATATGTTACATATTTTTGTTATTTCAACTACTTACTAAAGTAGAACTAAATTCCAATAGTGGCTTTAATATAATACCATTTCAAGAAATATTTCGTTATGAAATAGGAAGTCAATTATTTATTTTTAATGTCTTCGGCAACATAATGGCCTTTGTTTTATTCGGTTTAATCGTATCAAGTTACATTAAACCTAAAACAGTAATTCCACCGATACTTATTTCTCTTATAGTAAGTGGTACAGTTGAATTTGTTCAATTAAATATTGGTAGAAGTTTTGATGTTGATGATATCATATTGAATGTCACTGGTGGCGTAATTGGTTTTTTGCTCTATATTGGTTTAAGTGCTATAAAAGACCATTTGCCAAAAATATTTCAACGTGATGGTATTTACAATTTTATTTGTTTTGCTATAATACTAGTGATAATATTTTATATATTAAATGTAATGGGAGTAATTAGGTTTTAATGAATGATTATAAAATAGTAGATGAATACGGCTATAACTTTGATTATAGCTACCTTTATAAGATAATAGATAAAACTTTAGAGATAGAAAACGTTTCATCTTCAATATTTAGTATAGTTTTTATCGATGATGAAAAAATGCATGAATTAAATAAGATGTATCGCAATATTGACCGTTCAACTGATGTTTTATCTTTTGCATTTGAAGATAATAACAAACTTTGCTATAATATAAGGCAACTTGGAGAGATTTTTATATCTATTCCCAAGATGCAACAACAAGCTCGAGATTATGGCCATAGCGAAACACGAGAACTTGCATTCTTAGTAGTTCATGGATTGCTCCATTTACTTGGATATGACCATACTTTGGGACCAGAAGAAGAAAAAGAAATGTTTGATAAGCAGGAGATGGTATTAAATGAGTTCGAAGAAACCAAAAGAAACTAAAAAAATGAATTTTCAAAGATTTTTAAATAGTATTAAATATTCTTTGGATGGCTTATCGTATGGATATAGAAATGAACAAAGCCTTTGGCTTCATGGAGTATGTTCTTTATTAGCTGTTTTTTTGGGTTGTATTTTAAAAATAACTTTCAATCAGTGGGCGATAATTATTATTGCTCTTATAATTGTTCTGGCTGTAGAACTTTTAAATACTGCAATTGAAGCAACTGTTGATTTGATAACTAAAGAATTTCATCCTTTAGCTAAAATTGCCAAAGATTGTGGTTCAGCAGCAGCATTCGTAAGTGGAATTATGGCAACGATTATTTGTCTATTTATCTTTATTCCTTATATTATTGATTTATTTTAAGGAGGTGTTACCTTGAAAAGTGGTTTTGTCAGTATTATTGGTAGACCAAATGTTGGTAAGAGTACTTTGGTTAATGCCATAATTAATAAAAAGGTTGCTATAACAAGTGATGTATCAGGGACGACACGAAATATTATTCAAGGAATTTATAATGAACCAGGTTATCAAATAGTTTTTGTAGACACACCAGGGATTCATAAGCCAATTAATAGATTAGGTAAAGTATTAAATAAGCAAGCTCTTTCCCTAACCAAAGATGTTGATTTGATTTTATTTGTAGTTGATGTAGCTGCAGGAATTGGCAAGGGAGATATGTTTATTTTAAATATGCTTAAAGGCAGTAACATTCCAGTGATATTAGTCCTTAATAAAATAGATGAAATATCTAATGCTAAATTATTAAAAACTATTGCAGAATATAAAGATATTTATCCTTTTGTAGAAATTGTTCCAACTAGTGGATTAACTCATGATAATATTTCTCATTTGATATCAGTTATTAAAAATTATTTACATGATGAAGTTCAATATTTTCCTGAAGATTACTATACTAGTAGCAGTTTAAAATTTATGGTTAGTGAGATAGTAAGGGAAAAATTATTGCAAGTAACTGAAGAAGAAATACCACATAGTATTACTTGTTATACAACTCTTTATGAAGAACATAAAGATATCGATAATATAGTGGTGGATATTATTGTTGATAGAGAATCGATTAAAAAGATAATAATTGGTAAAAATGGTAGTAGATTAAAACAAGTAGGAACAATAGCTAGAAGAGAAATTGAAGAATTGGTAGGTAAAAAAGTCTATTTAGAATTATTTGTAAAAGCTATTAAAAATTGGAAAGAAAAAGAAAAATACTTAATTGAATTAGGTTTTGTAGACAATGAATAAAATTATAAATAATCACCCAATATATATTTAGGATGGTGATTATTTTGAAAAAAGAAGAACTTTGGAAAATTTTTCAAAAGAGTGGTAAAGTTGAAGATTATTTAAAATATAAAAAATGGGCAAAGAAGTGATATTGTGTTAATTGAAGTTGAAGGTTTTGTAATGAATGAAACTCCATATGGAGAAACAAGTAAAATAATCAATGTATTTACTAAAGATTATGGAATAATTGGCATAATGTGCAAGGGTGCCAAGAGTTTAAAAAATAAAAATCGGGTAGCAACAATGCGTCTTACTTATGCTAAGTTTAATATTTATTATAAAAAAAATAAACTTTCAACCCTAGTAAGTGCAGATATTATTGACTCATTAAAAAGAATAAAAGCTGATATTATCCTTATCAGCTATTTAAGTTATATTACAGAACTCACCTATCAAGTAATTAAACAAAGTGAAAATAATAAACTATATACTGATTTTATTACAGCTATTTTAAAAATTGAAAATGGTTTAGATCCATTGGTTATAATCAATATACTAGAATTAAAATATTTAGATAAACTAGGTGTCTTATTTAGTTTAGATGAATGTGTTATTTGTGGAAATAAAACCGATATTGTAACTGTTTCTTCTGATGCTGGAGGTTTTATTTGTAAAAAGTGCTTGAATGGTGAGGCTATTGTTAGTTCTAAAGTATTGAAAATGATAAGAATGTATTATTATGTCAATATTAAAAGTATTAGTAATATAAAAATAGATGAGGATATAAAATTGTACATCAATCAATTTTTAGATATGTATTATGAAAGATATACTGGGCTTTACTTAAATAGTAAAAATTTTTTAAAGACCTTGTTATAAAGTGGTATAATTTTAGTGGTGATAATTTATGGCAAACTTAACTTTATACTATGGTACTATGGAAACTGGGAAAACAACCAAATTGCTTCAAGATCATTATAATTATTCTAAATATTTACTTAAAGTAATGCTTTTAAAACCTAAAATCGATACTAAAGGTGGCAATACTGTAATTACTCGTATCGGTGAAAACATTACTTGTGATTTGTTAATTCCACGCAGTGCAAGTTTGCTAAGTCCTAAGTATTTTAATAAGTATAAATATATGCAATTCATATTGGTAGATGAAGCTCAATTTTTAAGTAAAAGACAAGTCGATGAATTATGGTTTATTGCTCACAAGTATAATATCAATGTTATTTGTTATGCACTAAAAAGCAATTTCAAAGGTAATTTATTCGAAGGTAGCATGGAGTTATTTGCTCGCAGTGATGAAAAGCACGAATTGACCGTCAACTGTTCTTGTGGAAAAACAGCTATGTTTAATGCCAGAAGAGTAAATGGTAAATATATTTATCATGGTGAAGAAGTAGTAATCGATGGTGATTTTGCCAATGTCGAATATATTCCTCTTTGTAGTGATTGTTATTTAGAATATGTCTTAAATAATAAATTAAAATAAATTAAGCAATTTGCTAAAGGATATTGCTTAATTTTTATTTGCAATGGTATAATATTTAAAAAAGGAGAAGATTATGAAAACAACAATGGAAGAAATAGTTAATTATGCAAAACAATATGGATTTGTATTTCAAGGAAGTGAAATTTATAATGGCTTGTCTAATACCTGGGATTATGGTCCTTTAGGAACAAATTTAAAAGAAAACTTGCGTAATGCTTGGAAGAAAAAATTTGTTCAAGAAAATCCCTATAATGTAGGTCTTGATTCAGCAATTTTGATGAATCCAAATGTTTGGGTAGCTTCTGGTCATGTAGCTTCTTTTGCAGATCCTTTAATAGATTGCAAGAAATGTAAAAGTAGACATCGAGCTGATAAATTAATTGAGGATACTACCAAAGGAGAAATTACTGCTGATGGATGGAGCAATACGGATTTGGAAAATTATATTGCTACTAATAAAATAAAGTGTCCAGTATGTGGATTATGTGATTTTACTCCGATAAGAAAGTTTAACCTTTTATTTGAAACTTCAATCGGAGTTACCGATGACACTAAAAACGTTGTTTACTTACGGGGGGAAACTGCTCAAGGTATTTTTGTCAATTTTAAAAATGTTGAAAGAGCCATGCGTCTTAAAGTGCCGTTCGGTATTGCTCAAACTGGTAAAGCATTTCGTAATGAAATAACTCCGGGAAATTTTATATTTAGAACAAGAGAATTTGAACAAATGGAATTAGAATTTTTCTGTAAACCTAATACCGATTTAGAGTGGTTTGGTTATTGGAAAAATTTCTGTATGGAATTTTTAAAAACTATTGGTATAAATAAAAATAACTTGCGATTTAGAGACCATAGTAAAGAAGAATTATCTTTTTACAGTAAAGCAACAACTGATATCGAATATTTATTTCCAATGGGTTGGGGAGAACTTTGGGGTATTGCTGATAGAACTGATTATGACTTAGGAGTTCATCAAAATCATAGTGGAGCAGACCTTCGCTATTTAGACCCTGAAACCAATGAAAAATATTTGCCATTTGTAATCGAACCATCACTAGGACTTGATAGATTATTTCTAGCTGTTTTAGCAGATGCTTACACTAAAGAAGTGGTTAATGATGAAGAACGTGTAGTATTAAAAATTAATCCAGCACTTGCACCTTACAAAGTAACAATTTTACCACTTATAAAAAAGGTTCATGCTGATAAAGCTAATGATGTTTATGCAATATTATGTAAACACTTTGCATGTACTTATGATGAATCTGGTTCGATAGGGAAAAGATATCGTAGAAGTGATGCGATTGGAACTCCATTTGCAATAACTATCGATGATGCAACTTTGGAAAATGACACAGTTACTTTAAGAGATAGAGATACAATGGAACAAATAACTTTAAAAATTGATGAATTAGTAGATTACATAAATAAAAAAATAGAGATTTAAGATTAAAAGACTTGTAATGCAACAAAAATTTTGATAAAATGGGATAGTAGACTAGGGAGGAATCACGATGGGGCTTAACCTTAAAAATATATTCAAATAT
>CAZEMQ010000001.1:0-130273 GCA_964513435.1 uncultured Muribaculaceae bacterium | reverse complement strand
CAATAACAATAAAACCACCAAGATATTATTCTTTAGTGTTTATTATGAAAATAACCCCTGCACCTTGAAATTAATATTTTAATCATAAATAATTTAAAAAGTAATGTATGGAAATAGGAAATGATGTTTTTGAATTTGATGATGAATTGGACGTTATAAAAGATGACCAAAATTTAGGTTCTGAAGGAAATAACGATCCAGACAACGAAAAATCTGATGATTTTATTACTTAGTTGTTAAGAGCTAGAGGAATAGAAGATAAATCTAAAATTAAGTTTGAAGATGAAGATGGAAATATAGAAGAAAGAAGTTGGGACGATTTAGATGATAATGAACGTTTTAACATATTAGAATCTACTGTAGAATCAGATGTAGATTTAGATAATGATGAGACAAATTTAATAAATGCTATCAGAGAAAGCGGTTTAACGCCAGCAGAATATATACAATATATTTAGGAAAGTAGCATAAATAATTACATTCAAAGTATAAAAGATTAGCAATATTAGTATGAAGTCGATCAGTATAGTGATGATGAATTATTTGTTTACGACTTTATAAGTAGAATGGGTAATGTAACTGAAGATGAAGCCAAAGAAGCATTAGAAAGAGCCAAATCTAATGAAACATTATTTGCTAAATAGATACAGGCAATTAGAAAAGAGTATAAAGATCTAGAAGCTGAAAATATGAAATAGGCTCAATTGGAACAGGAAGAACAAACTAGACAATAGTATAATTAGTTTGCAAGTTAGATTGAAAATGAAATTAGAGACTTTACAGAATTTTCTGGTTATGATTTAAACTTAGAAGATGATGATAAAGACGAATTGTATGAATTCATTACAGGAGTGGATAGTGCTGGAAATAATTATTTTGCTAAAGCATTATCAGATCCCAAAATTCTCGTACAAGCTGCTTGGTTTACTTTAAATGGTAAACAAGTTTTAGATGATATTACAAAATATTTTCAAAAAGAAATAAGTAATGTTAGAAAACAAAGTTATGAGAAAGGATTAGAAGATGGTAGAGATGGAAACAAATCTAATGTCGTATATAAAAATAAATCAAATAAAGTAACTGATTATGACGACTTAGATGAAATTTAATTTAATTTTTATTTATTGAAAGAATATGTTAGTTGCAAGTTTTACAAGTAGAATACCCACTATGGGTGAACGTGTTGCCCATATAAAATCCTGTAAATTGCTGGAAGTCCATCATTATGGCAACTAACTATGGGATAATCAGCAGCCAAATCTTCTGAATGACATAAAGGTAAGAAGAAAGGTTCAACGACTAATAATTGAGGAGTCTACCAATAATATTAACACGAAAACAGGAACTATTATAAGTAAAATATAGTCTGACCATACAAAATGATAAATTGTATGATTTATAGGATAAAAAGCCTATAAGATAACATTTTGGACACAAAAACAGTTGAAGATTGGAGTAAGTATATTGGCGTTAAACCGTATCGCTTTGGTGTTGTAGCCAGAATGTACACTGATAACACTTTAAATTTCATCACAGATGGTTTGAGAAATGTCTTTTACAAAGGAGAAACACCTAGTAAATTTGATATTTCGAGTAGTTCAATGGTGTTTGAATGGGAGGTTGAATAATTATGTCTTGATCTCGTTAAATTCTTTAAATTGCTGGGAGTTTATAAAATAATCAGCAGCGTGGTTGTGATGACAACAGCGTTCAACGACTAGGAGAAATCTGTAAATTATTTTTTTAATAATTGAAAAACTGAATTATTATGAAATATATTGTATATTTAATTACAAATATTAAATCATAGTAAATGATATAGTCTAAATTCGGAGACAAATAACATCAAACACGTAGAATTCGCAGAAGTTCCTGCTGAAACGGGTGAAAATTCGCCCCTTACGTTAGTAATAACGTATTGAATTGAGTAAAATCGGTGAAGTCCTCCAAAAATTTAAAGGATAATACCGAGATAAATAATATTTTTGATATAAAATAGAAAGTCTATGAACTTAAAAGAATTATTTAATAACGAATTTGAAATAAAATCTGCATTATTAGGAACAATATTAGCAGACGGATCTATTAACAAACAGAGAACTCCAAAAGGTCGTTCTTCCTGTGAAATTACTCATACTAGTAAGAATTTAGATTATCTACAATTCAAAAAAGAACTTTTTGAATTGCTGCCAGACTGTAAATGTACAATTAAACCACATAATAAAACTACAAAAGATAAAACGTATTTATTATATAGATTAAGTACAAATAGAACAGACTGGATAACTCAATTAAGAGAAGATCTTTATATTACTAAAAATAATAAACGTATAAAAATAGTTCCTGACGAATATATTAATAAATTCACAGAATTTACTTTTTTATTAATGTATTTAGATGATGGATGTTTAAGAATTAAATATAATAAACAAGGAATTCCAACTCAATTTAGAATTACTCTATGTTTAGAAAGTTTTTCTTTAGAAGAATTAATAAAAATTACTAATAAATTTAATCAAATCTTCGAAGTAGAATTTCGTATGTATAAGCATTATAAGTATGAAGATAGACCTAATTATGGTTATAGACCTTATATTTCAACAAAAGGTACTTTAAAAATAATGGAATTCTTAGACAAATATTATAATTTAATTCCATCAATGAATTATAAATTTCCAAAATATTATTTATTGTAACGCATAGAAATTGAAATAATATTTCCACGAGTACTCAACATCCTTTAAAGGATGAAAATATATGCTGAACTTATACAATGGTAAAGTATAAGAATTATGGGATAAAAAGCCCGTAAGATAACATAATTGGAAAACGGATCAGAAATAACAATGGCGTTTAAAGAGAACTACTTCCAGAAGTATGACATCTTTAGAATTGATAAAACCAAACAACAATGTCAATGTGTGTCAAGACCAATTCGGAAACGAGATGAAAATCCCAATTAATTGTCTCGTTTTAAAATAAATTCTTTAAATTGCTGGAAACTAATTAGTAATCAGCAGCGTGGTTGTGATGACAACAGCGTTCAACGACTAACCGTGAGGTGTAGATTATTTAATAATTGAAAAACTGAATTATTATGAAATATATTGTATACTTGACTATAAATAAGAAATCTAAAATTAATGGAATTAATAGAATCTACATAGGAGTACATAAAACAGAAAATCCAAGTATTTTTGATGGATATATTGGATGTGGAGTAAAGATTCAATAGCCTAGTACTTATAAATATCCAAAATCTCCTTTTTAGTATGCTGTTAAAAAATATGGAGTTGATGCTTTTGAAAGAACTACTTTATTTATTTACGATACAGCAAAAGAAGCATACGACAAAGAACGTGAAATTGTAACTGAAGAATTTATAACACAAAGTTACACTTATAACGTGACATTAGGAGGAGAATACGAAGAACGATATAAACCTTTATATCAATTTGATTACGATGGAAATTTAATTAAAAAATGGGATATTTCGGAAGATTGCTATGAATTTTATGGTTATCCTAGATCAAGATTTGATGGTCCAAAAAGAAATAAGTGTGCGTTTTTAGATTCTTATTGGTCAACATCTCCTACAATTGATATTAGTGAATATTCTAACAAAAATATTACTAATACTATATATTTATACAATAAAGATGGAAAATTATTAAAAGAATTTATATCACAAACAGAATGTGCTAGATATATAAATTATGATACTGGAGAATTAAGTCGTGCAATTAAATATTAGAAACTTATTAAGAAGTAGTATTATGTTTCTAATAAATTAATAGACTAGTTTATCCCAAAGCCAAGAAGAAATTATATGTCAGAGGTATTTTATGTATATACCGTTGATAATGTTTATATAGGACAGTACAAAGGCAAAGAAATTATGAATGTTATAAATTTGTATTCATGGGATTATATGAACCATATAATTTATAATAATAATGGCTGGTATAAAGACTTTTATATTTCCATAAAACCTGTTGAAAAAGTTCCAAACAAACGAATAGGTAGAGGAATTACAATAAACATTTACGATAAATATGGAAACTTTATAGAAACTTTAAATTCGATTAAAGAAGTTAGAGAAAAATATAAAGTTCCTTCATCTAAAATTAAAAATATTCAACAAGGTGATAGATATTTTGGAGATTATATATTTAAATATAATAAGTGATATAGTCTATTTATGGATTATTGGGAAATATAGGTTCGTTTAATTGATAATAACTACGATACCATTCTTGATGTTGACGGATGTTAACCAAAAACTAGCATCCTATAGTTAGTAATAACTATACAAACAAATACTTGAATTGCTGGGAAGCCCTAAAGGTAATCAGCAGCGAAGATTTTAAACTAAAATTTTAACACGGAAGCAATTCTTTTAAATTAAATTTAAAATAACGTTCAACGACTATCCGAAAGGAGTAAATTTATTATGAGTAAATACATAATTTATAAAACTACTAATTTAATAAACGGTTATATTTACATAGGAGTACATAAAACAGATAAACCTTATGAATTTGATGGTTATTTAGGTAATGGGATATGGATTTATAAACCATACACTTATCAAAAAGGTAAAACCAAAATGCAACAGGCAGTAAGAGAATTTGGAATTAAAAATTTTAAAAGAGAAACTCTTGCCGTTTTTAATACAGCAGAAGCCGCTTATAAAGAAGAAGAACATTTAGTTAATGAGGAATTTTTAAGTAGATATGATGTATATAATATGGTTATAGGCGGAGAGCTTCAGGAGTATAGAAGTATCATTACATATCAATATGATTTAGAAGGAAATTTTATTACAGAATATGAGAGTATTAAAGAAGCTGCCAAATCTGTACATTGTAATCCTAATTCGATTAGAGAAGCTATAATATATAATATAAAAATTAAAAACTGTTATTGGACAAATTTTAAAGTAAATAAACTTCAATTAGAAGGTTATAGTAATACAGAAAGAAATAAACCAATACAAGTTTCTATTTATGATTCCCATACTAAAAAGTTTATAAAGACTTGTGACAGTTTAACAAAAGCTGCTCAATTTATGGGATTAAATGTAAGTCTAGATGTTGGAACATCTGCTAGATTTGGACATATAATAAAAGATATGTACATATGTTCATTTGTTGAAGCTGATTCTTATGATATTGCAAATTCTATCTATATTAAAAACAGACCTGTTTATAAATATGATTATAATGGTAATTTTATAGAAGGATATAATACACAGTTAGAAGCAGAAAAAGCAAATCCTTATAGTAATATAACTAAGTTTATTAAAAATAAAAAAGTTGATGATAATGGTTTTATGTGGAGTTTAGATAAATTAGAAATATATAATGCACCTCCTAAAAACAAACGAAAAAAAATTGGGAGATACGATTTAGATGGGAATTTACTTGATACTTACCCATCATTAAATGCTTGTTCTAAAGTATGGGGAAGAGGTGTTGCACATTGTATTCAAGAAAAGTATAAAACACATAAAGGATATGTATTTAAAATAATAGATTGAAGCGAGTATTGACCTAAAACATAGGTTAATGATATAGTCTTTAAATAAATATTATTTAAGTAGCCAGGTGACACCTGTACGTTCCAATCGGTCGCTATGCCTGAATTATCTGAGTCAATTCGGATCTTAGCAGCGTGAGTTGCTTAGCAAATTTACTTAATTGCTGGAAGCCTAAGTAGAAATATATGGTAATCAGCAGCTTTTATTTAGTAACTAGTTTGATATGAGACAGTACTTTATAGGAGTTCATCGACTAGCCGCAAGGCGTACATTATTTTATAATGGAAATGGTAAATAACTTTAAAATTTAAATAAATATGAAGTATATAGTTTATGAAACAACAAATTTAATTAATGGAAAAATATACATTGGAGTACATAAAACTATAAATCCTGAAGTATTCGATGGGTATATTGGATGTGGAGTTTTAGTTACTCAACCGAATACCTACAACTATCCTAAAACTCATTTTCAGTTTGCTGTAAAGAAATATGGACCTAAAAACTTCAGAAGAAAAACATTAGCGGTTTTTAATAGTTTAGAAGAAGCATCTAACTTAGAAAGAGAACTTGTAAATGAAGAATTTCTTGCAAGAGATGATGTATATAACATGATTTTAGGAGGAATTGATGATAATTTTTATATTGTAGTTCCTTGTTATCAATATGATTTAGAAGGAAATTTCATTAAAGAATATAGTAGTATAAAAGAAGCATCTGTAGAAATGAATTGTCATCATTCATTAATAAATCATGCTATCGCTTTAAAGACTAAAGGAAAAAATTATTTATGGACTAATTTTAAATTTGATAAATTAGACATTAGTACTTATAATTTAGGTTTGAATCATCAGATTCCCATATACGTATATTCCAAAGAGGGTACTTTGTTGTATGAATTTGATAATCAAACACAAGCTAGTAAAACTTTAAAAATTAATATAATTACTATTAAAAACTGTAGAATATTTGGAATACTTTATAAAGACAAATATTATTTTTGTGAAGTAAAAGACGACAATTATTCTAAAGCTAGACTAAGATATGTTGAAGGAAGATCTATTTGTAAATATAATGGTGAAACAGGAAAATTTATTCAAAAATATAATTCTCAAATAGAAGCTGAACGTGATAATCCAACTTCAAATATATCTAAATCTTTAAAACAAAAGTCTACATGTAAAGGCGGATTTTTATGGAGTTTAGAAGAATTGCCGAAATACGCTTGTAAAAAGAAAAATGAAAAGAGAAGCGTTGGAAAGTATGATTTACAAGGAAATTTAATAAAAATATACGAATCTGCGACAGCAGCAGAAAAAGAGAACGGTACTTCTGTATGGAAAGTACTTAATGGTACAAATAAAACACAAAAAGGTTATTCATATAAGTATTTAAGTTAAAAAGTTAATGATATAGTCAGTCCTGATAGAAATATTAGAGTAAACGGAAGAGGGCTATAGTAAATTTTAGTCTCAGGTAGAGAGACATTTAATAAATTACGGTGTCTCTTTGAAAGCAGCTTAAAATGCTTTCTAAACAAATCCTTTAAATTGCTAAAATATCATAAAGATAACAATACTACAACGTAATTTGTAAAGATAGACGTGAATGTTTGAAAAATTGTTATTATGTGACAATCAGCAGCTAAAGTACAATACGAGGATCGTAAATTACGATAGATTGTATAAAGTTCAACGACTAAATATTAATATAGGTAGGTAATTAACCGAAAGAGAGGATAATTTTATATGAAATATATAGTATATTGTACAACAAACATAGTTAATAATAAAATTTACATCGGAGTTCATGGAACGATAGATCCAAATAAATTTGATGGTTATATAGGATGTAATGTATACATAAATCAACCATCATCGTACATGAAACCAAAAACGGCTTTTTAGTATGCAGTTAAAAAATACGGAACTGATAAATTTTCTAGAAGTATTTTGTATATTTACGATACAAGAGAAGAAGCTCTCTTAAAAGAAAAGGAATTAGTAACTAGAGAATTTATACAGTTAGATACAAATTACAATATGATTGAAGGAGGAGCAGAGTATAGGTGTGATTTACCCGTTAATCAATTCGATTTAGAAGGAAATTTACTTAAAGAATGGGAACACGATTCTGACGTTATATAGTTTTTCAATTGCTCTGAACAAGCTGTAAAAAATGCTATACATTTTAGAGAAACTTTATTTGGATATTATTGGAGTAGAGATAAATCAATAGACGTTCAGAATTTTTCAAAACATACTCCTAAAAAGAAAGTATATAAATATAATAAAAATGGAAAATTATTATAGGAGTTTGCTTCACTTACAGAAGCTGCAAAATATGAAGAAATGACTACTTCTAGTTTAATAACTGCAATTCAAGGATTTAATTTAGTTAATAAATCATATTATTATTCTTTTAAATTATATGACGAGTTTAAACCTAAACCAAAGTAGTCTTTAAAAAATAAAAAATTTTATTTATATACGTTATCAGGAGAATATCTTTAGGAATTTAAAGATATAAAAGAATTGATGAAATTTATGAATGTCAAATCTAATAGCTCTGTACATGATGTAATTAATAGAAGAAATGGTTTATACAAGGATTATCAAATTAAATTAGAAAAATTTGACAAGATAGAACCTGTTGTAAATAAAAACCGTAAAAAGAAAGTTGATGTGTATGATAAACTTGGAAATTTTATTAAAACTTGTGATTCAGTACAACAATCTGCAAAGGAGTTTAATGCTAAAGTATCTTGTATAAATAGAGTACTTAGGGGATTAGCAAATACTACAGCAGGTTATGTATTTAAATTTCATTAGGAAAATTAAAAATATAGTCTAATCTTATATGAAAATATAAGTATTTTTTGCGTAATTACATGACTACATTCCGTGCTGATGCTAGCTGGTCTAGCTTGTTTGCTATTCAAGAGAATGTATTCATGAGTATATCTGATGATAAAGATCATACAAAACATGAAGGTGTATATAAAATGTTGAAGAAAGAGAAAGAACTTCTTGATACGTTTATGTACGCTATGAACACAGGGTTCTGAGTAACAGTAGCTCTGTATAAACCTCTTTAATTGCTGGAAACTCCAGAGGTGGACAATCAGCAGCTAATACATGAAAATTTTCATGTAAAGTTCAACGACTATCGAAAGTATAACTAATAAGAAACATATTAGTGAATAAACAAGTAGAGTACACAGGTAAGTGGAAAAGGGAGGCATTTTATAAACGGTAATAGGATATAAAATGAAGATATAGTCTGAATTTTATGGTAACATAAGATTAATATATTGTACTGCTCAATAAAGGCTCGGTGGATGTCAATGGAAAGAGCACAATAAGTGATCCTGATACTGGAAGACCTGGGGAATTAAGAATCGCCGTTTAATAAATGGGTCAGATAGGTGAAAACCTATTAATAATTAATTTCTTTAATTGCTGGGAACTCCTATTTATGGACAATCAGCAGCTAAACTCTACGTAAAACAAGCATTAATAATGTAGTTGTAGAGAAAGTTCAACGACTAGATTTTTAATCGTACATCTATAAGATGGAAATGGGAAATAACTTAAAGTAAAGTATAAAACTTATGAAATACATAGTATATTTAACTACAAACAAAATAAACAATAAAATTTATATTGGAGTACACGAAACAGAGAACCCTGAAGTATTTGATGGATATATTGGATGTGGGGCTTATATTAATAAACCTAGTTCATATAATAAAGGAAAAACACATTTACATAAAGCTATTTTAAAGTACGGAACGTCTGCTTTTTATAGATATACTTTAAAAGTATTCGATAATCTTGAAGATGCTTTAGATTTAGAAGCGTGGTTAGTAACAGAAGAATTTGTAAAACGAACTGATACTTACAATATGATAGCAGGTGGACAAATTCCTCCAATAATGTCAAAAACAATTTACGAATTTGATCTAAACGGAAATCTGATAAAAACATGGAATTCTATTAAAGATATTACTACTACATACAATATAAATAAAGATAGAATTGCAATGTGCATTAAAGATAAAAGAAGTTTTAATAATTCGTTTTGGTCAGATATTAGTAAAATTAATATTTCAGAATACAAATTAAGTTCTAGGGGATATGTATTTCAATATAATAAAGATGGAATGTTATTAAATACTTTTGAAAATGCTTCTGAAGCTGCTTTGAAATTAGATATACCTAGAGATTCTATATCAAATTCTGTATTTAATAGAACTACATGTTGTGGTTATTATTTTCTCAGAGCAGATGAAGATATTACCAAATTACTTGAAGAAAAATCTGGTAAATTATTAACTAATATTACTCCTGTTTATAGATATTTGTTAAATGGAACTTTTGATAAAGAATATAAATCTATAAAAGATGCCATAAACAATACTCCTAAAACAAGTCATGGTAATATTATTAGAGCTATAAAAAATAACAGAACTTGTGGAGGATATAGATGGAGTTATATAAAATCTAAGTCTATTGAACCTTATAATAAACAAAATTTAAAAGCTATAAAAGTGGCTCAATATGATTTAAATCGTAATTTGATAAAAATTTGGGATAGTGTAACTGAATGCAAAAAAGTATTTCCCAGTTGTCAAAAAGTTTGTAGAAAAGAAAGAAAATCTTCAAAAGGTTTTATATTTGAATATATAAGTTAAAGATATAGTCTAAGCTTCTATGGTAACATAGAGAAATATTGATTTATATAGGCGAAGGGGCGATTCCCCAAATAGAAGCGGCTGCTAATAAATATTGTTACGTTGGTAAACCTAATCTTGTATTGTTCAACATGATAATGAATGATATGGCTGATAAAGCATAGGCAGATACCGGCAACAAGTTAACAAAAATAGCTTGGGCAGCTTGAAAAAGCTGTAAAAATAAATTATTCAAATTGCTGGGAAATCTTTAGAGTCTCTAAACTACAATGTAAGAAGTAATTCTAAACATAAATGTTTAAAAATTAGAGAATTAGACAATCAGCAGCAAAGGCTTCCGAAAGGGAAGAATGTTCAACGACTAAACGTTTAATATCTTATGAAATATATAGTTTATAAAACTACTAATTTAATTAATGGTAAAATCTATGTAGGGGTGCATAGGACTAACCCAGATATATTTGATGGATATATTGGATGTGGTGTTACAAAAAAAGATAGAAAAAAGAAAATAAAAGGATTTCCGAAAGCTGTATAGAAATATGGTTATGAAAATTTTAAAAGAGAAACTTTATATATATTTCCAGATACAGAAGAAGGAAAAAAATTAGCTTATGCGAAAGAAGCTGAAATAGTAAATATTGATTTTGTTAAAAGAACAGATACTTATAATCTTTCAGTTGGAGGAATTATATCTCAATATGAGCATTCTAGAAAAATAGCGCAGTACACTTTAGAAGGTAAGTTTATAAGAGTGTGGGATTCAATTAAAGAAGCATCATAGGCATTAAATTTAAATTCAATAAAACAAAACTTATCTGGAAATTCTAAATACTGCGGAAATTATCAATGGAAGTATTTTAATGACGATATGAGTGATATATCTCCAGTTGAGAAAAAAGAGAAATCGGTGTATTAGTTCGATTTACAAGGTAATTTAATCAAATGTTGGAAATCAATAGTAGAAGCATCTAAACAATTTGAAAATAGCATTTCAGCAAAAACATCTATTTGGAATGTATGTAATAATAAATCTAATCAAGCATACGGTTATTTTTGGTCATATAAAAATAAATTTGTTCCTAAAAACAATAATCATTTATCTCCTGTTGCTAAATATAATGACAAAGGAATCTTTTTAGAATCTTATTCTTCAATTAAAGAAGCAGCTGATGCAAATGGAATTAAATCTAGTGCAAATATCATAGCTGCAATTAAAGGAACACAAAAAAGATGTGGAGGATATAGATGGAGATATTTTTATGGTAACACTTCTAACATTAAACCATTATAAGATAATGATATAGTCTGAACTTATACGAAAGTATAAGAATTGAAACTATTAAAGTTTCAGAATAACATAATTGGGATTTTTGTAGTCAACCGCAAATTATGGCAAGATATAAATACAGTTCTTGGTGAATATCTTGCTAATTATAGAACAGATGGTACTTACATGTACTCAAAATCTGCTAATCGTGGTGAAGGTGGTTATATTAAGGTAGGAAATACCTTTGATTCGTATGTTTATGCCGGAAATCAGGTTTCATTCGTAGTTGATCGAGCATTGACTCGTGAATATCCTGATAAAGGTTATGGTGTATGTATCGACCTTACCGCTGATAAAACATCTGGAACTCCAGCTATCGCTAAAGTTGCCCTTATGGGTCAAGACTTTACTACTAATAAACTTTCAGGCGTAGGTAGAACATTCTGCCCTTAATAACAGTAATGTTATTAATGAATTGGGCAAAAAACGGTGGATTCTGAAATGAAAATACCGTGCTAACTTAAATAATTGCGAAAGGTATTTAAGTAGTGTAACGCATAGAGATTGAATAAATATAATATCTCCACGAGTGTCCAATATCCTTATTTAAAATTTTTTGATTCGCGAAGCGTTTAAGTATAGATATTAAGTATAGTTTAAATATAGATATATATATTAAATTTGCGGTCGAACCATATTAAATTTGCGGTTGGTCGTATTAAATTTGCCCTTGAATCATATCAAATTTGCGTTTTAACATTTTTTTAATTTCAAAAATTGAATTATGATTGATATATTTGTGCATAATATATTAATTGATACGATTTATGAAAGAGGAACAATTTTTTATTTTACCATCAAAAATGACAGAAGAAGCGCAATTAAAACCGGCAGATGTACTTGTATATTTATATTTAAAATGCTATGATAATGAGCAACATGAATGTTATCCATCATTAGCTACATTATCAAAACGTAGTGGTGCTGCCATCAATACAATTAGAAAAGCAATAGATAATTTAATAAGATGTGAGTACATTACGGTAAAAAAGAAAGGTAGATCTAATTACTATTTCTTTAAAAAGGTAATTAAATTTGATAAATTTTATTTAGAATTCATTGATAATCCAAATTTATCTTTTTCTGAAAAAGCATATATAGCTGCAAGTTATCAATATATGTTTAAAGATATACAACCTTACGGAAAATTATCATTAAGTAACAAAGAACTTGCTGATAAGTTAAACATTTCTGAAGATACTATTTATAGATTGAATAAAAATTTAACTAAGAAAGAAATTCTTCAAATCTTTAAAGAATCTAAACGCAATTTAGAAACAGGATGTCCAGAAGAATTAAAGTTATTTAATTTACAAAAATGTGGACAAGCTGCATTATGGTTAATTGAACAAAACAGTGAAGATATTGAAGAATTAAAACGTAGGGACGAAGAAAAAGATAAGTTGATAAAAATAATGCAAAAAGAAATAGAACAGCTTAAACAAAATCAAAAAATTAACTATACAATATAATATATAGGATAAAAATATATGCTGAACTATAACGAATAAGTAAGTTATAGAAGTGTAGATAAAAAGCTACACGATAACACATTGGGATACGATGGCAAGACTTCAGGAGAAGTAGCTAGCAATGTAGCAGGTTCCAGATTAGTAATGATGTCATATTGTGGTATAGCTTGCTTTACACCACATCGTAGCGTAATTTTACGCGAAGCGTGATAATAGATATAAAATTAAAGAAAAATAGATTAGACAGAGGAGACTTCTCTCTCCTCTGTCAAGTTTTAATATTTTTAATGTTAATGAATTAATATGGCATAGAAACAAGTAACAAAAACTGATATTATTTTTGATGATAGAATTATTAGATTAAGAAGCATCTACGATAAAGCAAACATTAAATATTATATTCAACCTTGTAAAAATAAATAGGGACAGTTTCCTAGTTGTATAAAAAGAGTCAATTCACAAGGTGATATGATAATGAGTGAAAAGGAAAGAAACGATTATTCAGAAGGAAGAGCAGCGTTTTTTCCTGAAAACAAAATATTTGTTATTCAGAATGGCAAAACATACAATTTAGATGATATTTGGGAAAAAGCTGAATGGGAAGCGATTGAGAATTGTCCTTTGATAGCTAAAAGTAGAGACGAAAAAGACGCACAAGGTAATTTTGTTATAGACGGACCTAAAACTCATGGAAGTAGACCAGGACGTAATGGAGTAGCTGAATTATATATAGATAAACCTGGATTAGATACACAAAGAAGGGTTTCTCGTAAACAACTTGTTCATAAAGCTGAATCATTTATCTATGATGACCCTCGTGGTATCGAAGGTCAACTAAATATGGCTAGAATTTTAGGTAAAGATATGCGTAATCAACCTATAGCAGATGTATTAGATTTTCTTCTTCGTATTGCTAGTAAAGATCCTCAAAAAATAATCAATCTTTATACAGGAGATGATATATCTCTTAGACTTTTGTTTATAGAAGCCAGAGAAAAGAAAATTATATACATTAAAAATAAATTATATCTGTATGCAGATAATATTGTTCTTGGAGCAACAGATGATGCAGTTATAGCTTGGATGCAAGACCCAAAAAACATAAAAGTTTTAGAGTTAATTAAAAAAGATACTTACCCAGACTATTATGAATCTAAATAAAACCAAAATATATTACAAAATAGTCTTTTAAATATAACACAACATGACAAGCCGTTAGGTGTTTGAAAGTATGTTAATAGAACTAAGCAAAGTAAACGCACCTAGTATGTTGCTATAGGACTTTAACTACTACATTAATAAAGCTATCAATCAATATATTAACAAACGATATAATATATATGATGTTAATTAGCAAACTACCGATGACATAAGAGTATTAAAATCTACAACTGTCTTAATTCCATAGCAAATTACTTCTACCATAAGTGGAGTTGATACTTCTAATTGGAAAACTGGAAGTGCTTCGTTGTTTGGAGCAACTTATGAAGTATATTTACCTCTTGATTATCTACATATTTTAAACTGTATATGTGTGTATAAATTAAACAAAAGATTTAAATGCTATAACGCTGGAGATTATGTACAGTTTGCTGCAAGAAGACTTACTGCTGATTCGTGGTCTATTGTATTAAATGATTTTTATAATAGACCTCTTCCGGAAAGACCTTATTATTATATACATAATTTAAATACATCTGTAGATTTACCTACTAATCCTATAGAAACAACAACTGTTCTTAATAGAAATACAGTAGGTACAGATACTAAATCTGACTATGAAGTAGATCCTGGATCTGGAAGTTCTTTAACTACTGGGCCTAATTCTAATTTACCTAGAACTATTGATCTTACAGGATTTACAAATAAATCTATAGTGGAAAAAGAAGCTGGAGTTAGATATGGTAATTCTTCATCAGTTAGGTGCGAAATTAGATATGGACGAGATTCATCCGTCTTTGAGTTATAGGCAGTAATGATAGATTATATTAAAACTCCACAAATAATTAGATTAACTCAAGAGCAAGTAGATCTTACAGAAGATACATCATAGATTATGGAATTTCCAGATTATGTATGTTAGGAGATTATCAATGAGCTGACAATGTTGGTGATGGAGAACACTGCTGATCCAAGATTGCAAACTAATACTGTAGTTACACAGTCTATTGCCAATCCAGCTCAGCAATAGACACAAACCCAAACCCAACCTCAACAAGGTTAAATAACTTTTTAAATTATGTTTCAATTTACAACAACAACCGTAATTAATTCAAACAGAGATTTCACAACAGGTAAACCGTTGTGGTCAGCACAGGCAGCAGATGGAACTAACCCTGCTAGTTTTTATGTTAAAAGAGTAAACAAGTTCCTTGCCAATAACGTTCATGTTATTTATAAAGCAGAAGCACATGATGCTGAATTTGCTAAAGTGACTATTGATTTGTCACAGTTGAGCGGAACAGACGGAGATATATTTAGATTACACATTTATCTTGGTATCTCTCAAGCATCTCAAAGCTCTTTGTATGCTAATGATCTTCAATGGAAAGGTAAACCTTTATCAGTTGATTTTATTTGGGATACAGATGCAGCTACAACTGCTGAAAAATTAATTAAGACCATCAATAAGTACGAAATTATGGTCTATAATAGGAAATTGTTGAATGTTTCTAATAGTGGTACTTATATCACGATAGAAGCTACCGATGAGTATCAAAGGTTTAAAATTTTAAATATTGAAAAACTTGATAGAGATGCTTATTATGGTATGGGTGAATATAACGTAGTTAGATCGTTAGAAGATATCACAGAAGTTGATTCTAATGATGCTGTAACTGCTACCTCGGAAGCATATTTTGTAGGAAAAGAAGGCTTTGGTACTTATCCGTTCTTGTTGCATAATTTACGTTTGCCTACCTACGAACGTACTCGTTGGCTTGCTCTTAACCAAGATGAAGCTCCGATTATAGGTGCTAAGTATAATCAATATACTATTCATTATTGTGTTAATAGAGGTATTCTTGGAGACAATGCTGTAGGCGATTTAGTAAAATCTAGAACTACTCATGTATTCTATGTTAACCAGACTGTTTCTGATGAGTTTGAAGCTGCATTAGCTACTATAGGTACTATTAATACAGTAGATGGTTATGGAAGTCCAGGTCTTGATTCTGTTGCACATGATATTGAATCTTTGACCAATGCAGTTAATAATTTGAATAGCACGGTTAATACTTTGAGTACAACTGTTGAGCAATTACAAACTGAAAAACAAGATAATCTAACTGCTGGTGATGGTATCAATATTACAGATAATGAAGTATCTGTTAAACTTGATGGAACATCATTGACTGTATCTTCGGATGGTTTAAAAGTTACTGAATAATTTTAATTTAACAAGGCGAGGGCGTTTTATTCGCCTTCGCCTTTATTTTTTAAGTATATGGATTGGTTAGAACAAATTAAAAATGCTATAATTGGAGGAGCTGTTGCTGAAAGTCCCTCAGTTATGACAGCAAGTGGATGGAAACAAGACGATAATAAAAATTGGATTCAAGAACCAAGCAAAGCGTCACAATAGTTAGCTGAAAATTTAGAAATTTTAGCAGATGCTGGATTAACCGCTCCGACATTAGGTGCTGATATTACAAGTGTTTATAAGTTTCTTAGACATCCAATTACTTATATTAAAGGATTTAGAGAAACATTACAATCGTTACCAATAGGAGAAATAGTATCTAAAAAATACATAAAAAACAAAAATTGGGATATGTCTGTAATAGCATAGGAAGTAAAAGATGGGATTAAAAAAGCACAAGATTACTTTTCATCAAATTTAAGATAGCGTGTAGATTAGTCTAACTTAGAAGAAGCAAAAAGATTAGGATTTACAGATTTCTCACCTAACGTTACTAGTAGTTAGCGTGTAAATACACAAATACATCCAAAAATAGAAGTTATACCTAAAGAAACATGGAGAGCTAGAATTAGTCCAAATTCAGATCCTACAAAAGATGTTTTAGAAATAAATCTATATAGTCCAGATATTGAAAATTCTACTTTTCATGAAATAATACACAGAGGACGACTTGGGATAGCTGAACCAATTAGAGACGGAGAAAATTATCAAGATTTTCTTAAAAGGGTAAAAGGAACATCCAAATTCTATCAATATAAAACTGATAAAATATTTAAACCTAGATCGGAAATCCCAGAAAATTTACTAGAAGGATATGATTATGTATCAGACTCTCACGAAGCTGCTGCTAATTTATTTGAATTAGGACAAAGAATGAACATTGAACCGGGATCTATCTATCCAGGAGATGATGTAGTTAAATAGTTAATGAAAAACATTAAAAATGATCCTAGAGCTATTGAAAAAGAAAGTATCGTTGATTTTATCAAAGATACTCCAGAAGCAAGAAAAGGATTTTGGGAAGCTATTACTGGATAGTATTATACAATCCCTATGGGTTTATTTATAAATTAGTTAATTTCAAATGACCAATGATAAAACATTTAGAAATAGAAAAGTTTTCTAATCATACATATAGTATCGTTTCTGAGAATAAGGAAACGTTCTTAAAAGAAATAAGAAAATATAAAACTAACATGTGTGACCATGATACATATAAATGTTATATATATGATGAAAATCTTAATTTAATAGAACTTTTTACTTTTAAACAAGATTTAAATTTGACTTATAATAATGAGAATTTTTTTCAACACTCAAATTTTGTAAAACATTCTCCTAAATATAATGATTCAAATTGTTTAAAAATAAGGTACATTCCATGTACAAATTTTGATGTCAAAGTTGTTGATATTAACAAGAATATAAAAGAAATATTAAAGGAATTAAGAAAACATAAAACTGATAAATATTGTACAGCCAGAGAAGAATGTTATGTATATGATTCTAATTCAAATTTAATAGAATTTTTTATACTTAAAAGAGATAATTCTGTATTAGATTCTGAATCAGATGTCGACTTACCTCCACTTCCTGAAAATATAAATATAATAATTTAACATTATGGCTAATCAAATAGAAAAACTAGCATCTGCTATTAGAAACGATGTTGTTTCTGGATTAAGAGGTTATCATACTAATCTTAGTATGTCTATGGAATAGCTTGAAGATTCTGTAGTATTAGAGAGACTTCAAGTTTTAAAAGAATATTCTTTAAAAGGAATTTTACCTTTAAAAGATTTATACATATCTATAAACTGTATTCCAATAGACTGTAAAAATATAGAACGATGTATGTGTAACTTTAGTGATATTTGTTCAGAACCACCTATAGCTCATTTTGAAATTCCATAGTTGTTCAACGATTTTGGAAATCTTTCAGTTGATTATGTAGGTTCAACAGATAGATAGTTACCTTTCGTAGTTTATACATCTTCAACAGCATTTAGATATAGAAAATATAGAAAAAGAGGTAAAAATAAACCTTATGTTTGGATAGATACAACTCCTAATGAAAATGGAATGTATGATTGTTTTGTTTTTAATGCTCCGTTATTAAATAGTATTTCTATTACAGCTATTTTTAAAGATGTTAGATAGTTGGAACAATATGAATGTTGCATGGAAAATAAAGACTACAATCTTACATTTATTGATAATGAAGTAAAAAGGAGATTAACAGAAAAACTAGTTAGATATTATAGACAATTATCTCCTTCTAATTATCCTAACACTCAGGAATATATGCCTGGATAATAAATAAAAACTAATTATGGAATACAATAATTTTCATTATGCGATGACTCTTATGAATACTATGTATGGTATTGAAATGTAGGAGGACGATTGGGAAGAAATTGCAATAATAGGTTGGAAATATATAGGTAATAAACGTACTAGATTGTATAGATATAGTACTTGTGTAGATAATTGTGAAAAAGGAATAGAGCTTCCTTGTAATGTAGATTAGATTGAAGCTGTAACTACAGATTTTGAGGAATGGGCTTGGAGTACTAATGATACTCCTAATGGAGATATACGTTCAGCATTTATAGAATCGTATATTGAGCATAGAAAAGCATTTAGACATCCTTTATACGCTTCTGGTAAGTTTATAAAATATGAATAGGTAGGAAATAAATTATATTTTGATAAACCTCATGGAAGAATAAATATTCTTTACAAAGGATATATACTCGATGATGATGGACTTCCAGAAATAACTGATAAAGAAGCTATGGCATTGGCTACTTACTGTGCTTATGTAATTAAATTCAGAGAAGGAATGATGACTAATAATGCTAATATAATAAATTTGGCAGAAACACTAAGACAATAGTGGTTAATACGTGCTGATTAGGCTAGAACCGATACTTATATGTCTCAAAATACTTGGGATCAGGTATTGGATGCTAAGACAAGTTGGAATAGAAAGAGTCATAATAGATCTTTGAAGTTATATGAGTGATACACATAGATATGCTCTTGGATGTGCGTTTTCACTTGGAAATTTATTTGATAATTTTCCTCTCAAGAAACTTAAAACAACTTGTAAATAGTGTAAAGAACTTTTTAATGATGAACATAGGCATAGACTAACAGAAAGGATATTTAAGGAATGTTATAAAATCGTAATTGATGATATAATTACTAATAATGTAACTTTTTGGCTTCCGTTAAATGGAGTACCAAGATGTAAAATGAATGTACGAAGATTTTCTGGAGATGAACTTAAAATCAAAAGGTAGTTAGGATTACTTAAAGATCTAGATATTTTTAAATCAAATTTTACAGGAGCGTGTATAACTTTCTATATGTATAGAAAAGGAACTCCTAGAACAAAAACTGTATATATAGATAAGAAACATATTAACGAATTAGTTAATAATATAAACAACGGAATGCAATATGGAGATAGTAAATACGATAAAAAAATAAATGATTATTATGAATAGATGTATTCATTATTTCCTAGTATATCTAAGCAAGATATAAAACGAATTTTAAAATTTGGATGGAGGTCTTTATATTTACATAATAGTTATGGTGGAGATACTCTTATAAGAGACAACAAATTTTGGAGTTATATTGGTAATTTGAGATCAGATCCGTTAGTTCACTTTCGGTATTATGTAAGAAAATTAGCTATAAAGTTAAGAGTATTATATAGAAGAAAGAAATTAGAATGGGATGGTTATTATTATTTTGCATTAACTGATAATCAATATGATAAATACTTATCACAGATAAAGAAGAAAGGTAGACGTAGAAAATATTTTGAATTTGGACCTGTAATGGTTTATTAGATATTCGATGAATGTCGTATATGTGAACATGGTAAAAAATATATTTTTAGAATTCCATATATATCTAGAATTAAAAGTAAATTTTTTGTTTAGAATTTAGTAACAGATAAAGCAGAACTAATTTTAATTAGAAATGCTCTTAAATTTAGTGATATATAGACTCTTACTAATGAATATGAATTTTTATGAAAAAGACTGAAGCAGCAAATAGTTTTGATGGTGGATTAATAATGGATCTCAATCCTCTAGTCACTCCTAATAACGTATTAACTAATGCTTTAAATGCTACTCTTATTACTTTTAATGGTAATGAGTACATTTTGTAGAATGATATGGGTAATGGTAGAGTTGAGACAGCATATCTCCCAGAAGGATATGTACCATTGGGAACTACCGAACTAGGAGGAATAATATACATTGTTTCCTACAACCCTCTTATTGGAAAGTGTTAGATAGGGAGCTTTCCTTCTCCTGAAAGAAATATTACTACTGATGAATTAGGGGAAACAGAAAAGATTTTAGACACACTAGAATTTTATGATTCTAATGGAATGATTGCAACTCCTTCTAAGAAGTTAATATTATTGGATAAAGAATTAAATCCAGGTGATAAATTTTAGATATATTGTGAGCAATTAGAATCTGTAAATTATATAAGTGCTAAATAGGCTGGAAACTATAATCCCGATGCTTATCCTAGATACTTAAAGTTTAATGTAGTACTTGTTTAGGATGATGGAACTATTACTAACTTGAATGATACATTGGTATGGCAAGATAATAATTACTATATTCTTAGTGATAAGATAACAGCTACTAATGGAAAAATAGATTTAGATGAATATAGAAATCTAATTAATTCTAATTACAATGTAGTAATTTCTAATGTGAGTGGTAAATTAGCAATTCTTGCCGAATTAGAAGTTATTGAACAGTTTGATGTCACTTGGGATGCCGTTAAAATTGATGATCAATGGAATATATATTTATTTCTAAATTGGAACTATGATAATGAAAGTGCACAGGATAAAATAAACTTATATGCTGTAAGAGTAGACTGTGACGCAGCGGTAAATACAACTAACGAAATTGTAGTTTATGATTATCCTAAATCGAGTGGTGTAGGAGTTGATAATGATATTATGAATAATTAGAATACAACTTTTTATACACCTTACTATGTAGATGCAGCTCCATCTAATGATGATGAAGCTCCAGATTATGCAACAAATGATGGTATTACCACTGCTAGATATAATAATGGAAGTGATAATTAGTTTTTATTGACAACTCCTATTGTATTAAATGCAGATGCAGAAGGCGTTGTTGAATTTACAGTATATCCAGGAATGCCTTTTGGGTATCTTGCATATTTAGCTACTACATTTTCAATAGATATATCTAAGTTAGGTACTGGTGAAATTGATTTAATAGAATATCGTTATTATTGGAACTCAAATAATATTACTTTAAACTGGGGATTAGATGCTTATCCTGAAAGAAATAAAGAAATAAAAAGTGTTACATTTGAATTCTATGAATTTACTCAAGAAATTTATGATTGGATATGTTCTAATTATATAAATGTAGATTATAATAGAGGTGTTTATAAAGTTGATGAAACTCCAACATGGGAAGAACCAGATGAAGAATCTACAGAGGCGATAAGTAGTGGAAGTATTGATTTTCCAAGTATAGATCCTTACTATACTCATGTTGTTAATAATCAAAGTTCATATTCTGGTAACTTTACTGAAAGTATTAATAAATTAGAAAATTATTCTTTATACTTAGTAAAGATTATCATTAATTATAATGATGAAAAGTACATAGAATATTATAGATTTATGTACACTAGTAATTTGTTTAATGATTACTATTACTCAAAAGATATTGAAAACGACTATAAGAATATAGTATTAGAAGATGCTATATAGACTTATAGACCTTATATATTTGGATATACTAATTTTGAATCAGAAATAGGTAATAACTCCTAGGTTTTAACGAATGGTGATTCGATAAGTTCGTTTATACAAGGTACAACAAGAGAAGAAGTACTATATACTGCTGATTATGAATATTCAAATGACTTTTCATTTAATTTAATAGGAAGTGTAAACGATAATAGTACATTTACTGTAGAATTTGAAGATATTAATGCTACAGTTGGCACTGTAAATACATCTAATACCTCTTCTAAAACGTCTGTTACAAATGGTAATAGTTCTAGTACGTCTACTATTGAAGATATACATTTTAATCCTACTGTATATGTATCTGTAGACCCTGACGATAATACTATTAGTAGTACACTTCTATTAAGTGTTTTTGCTCCTATATTAGTTGATTACTCTAATCAAACTAATCTTACAATAGAATACAATTTTGAACCTATAAGCTACATAACTTTATGGATGCTTTTTAGTGGTGGGCATGATTCAGGATGTTGTTTAGCTACTGCTAGAGATTACATAGGAGTCGATAAAAGTGAAAGAAGTAACTACGATAATTGGGGCGATGATTCACGTGTTACAAATGTATTCTCAGGTTATCCTATAGCTTACCAGAATGTATAGAATTATTTGGATATTTATGATGTTGTAATTATTAAATTTGCAGTAGCTGCAGATACGACTGAAGGTGACGGAGCATATACTATTGTTGGAAAAGGAGATGTAACTGGAGGTGAAGATGGTAGACTTACATATCAAAGATCTTATGGTATTAGAGATACTGCTACTGCAGGTGTAATTCTACTGTATTGTTTTAGAAATAATAATTCGGATGCAGTATTGTTTACGTATGGTAAATCTGGAGCTTATACTTCAAGTTGGTATGATGTACCTTATACAGGTCAATGTGTAGAGGATTCTTTAACTGGTACATATAAGCCTTTTGGTGTTGAACGTCAACACATAGAAACAAATAATGATGAATATGCTGCATCTCCAATGCTTAAATATTATAAGTTTACTAAGACTTCAGATACACTTACTGTAATGGAATGGGCTAAAGCTCTATATTGGGATGATTATACTTGGACTGTTAATATTCCATTTGATATTTCTTGTACAATGTATTTATCAATAAATGGAGTAAAATTAGAAAATACAGATTAGCATCCGAATAATTTACGTTATGAGCCTGAATAGGATTTTACTATAACTATAACTTTATCTGGATCTGTTAGTTATTAGGAATTTATTGATGAGTTATACAATACAAATAAACAATTATATTATAATTCTGTAGATGGTACTTATAAATATGATGTTCTTTCAACAGCTAACATATATGATTCTGATATGAATGTTATATCATATTTAAAATAGGATAACGGAATTTCTAGTACAGCATTAAACTCAATGAGTAATTCTGTTCATAGTATAAGAATAAGAGACGATAAAGTGTAGGTAGTTGTTGGTTCTGGGTATTCATCTAATCAGTTAACTACAATATTAGGTAGACAGGAAGAATAGAACATAGCAATTACGAACATTATACAAATTAATAATGTTAATTAACAATGTAGCAATTAAACCAAACATTTTCCTTTGGAGTAGCAGTAAAAACTACTCCAACTGAAGGAAATTTAGTTTATGAATATAATCCTTTTTATAACTATAGGTTGGATCACACAATGATTTATTATAAGAATAAATTATTGGAAATATCTGAATTCTGTGATGAAATCGGAATAACTGAAGCACAATTTGAATCTTATGCTTCAAGTTCAAATTCGTGGTCTGATTTAATACCTGCAACAGAAACTCAACCTATAGTATATCAAAAAGGACAGCTTGTAGATTTTGAAACTGATGAATTAAGTTTTAGTCTTAATAATCCAGTTAATCTAACTCCTTAGTGGTCATATGATAACTCCGTTAATTTGATAATAAATGATGGCTTAAATCCTCCTAGGCTTATTAATTCTAGATTTAGTGCTACAGAGAGAAATAAATATCAAGTATGTAATAGAAAAGGAAATAATGATTCTAACATATATGATCAAGGAGATTAGTTTGATATAGATACATCATTATATAAGAAAACAACAACCATTCCGAGACTTAAATTTGGCGGAATATTATATGGAGGTAATTTAAGTGTTGGTAATTATCACTTCTATTTTAAATATGTAGACGAAGATGGAAATGAATCAGATTTTATAGCGGAATCTGGATTGGTTTCTTTATTTATAGGAAATAATGCAGACTCTGTTAGAGGTGGTTTTAGAGACGAAAACTGTTATAAATAGGTACGTTTTGTAATATCCAATACTGACCCCGGATATACTAAAATAGTAATATATTATACTAAATCTACATCTGATTTAGATGAAAATGCAACTGTCTCTGCATATAAAATAAATTAGAAATATATATTAGCTGAAAGTGGAGGAACAACCTTAACAATATCTGGATATGAAGATACTACTGAAATATCAGTAGACGAAATAAATCTTATGTTTCAAGTATATGGTTCTGCTGAAACACAAGATGTAGCACAGAATATGTTATTTTTAGCTAATGTTGATAAACTTAAAATTCCTTATGAAGATTTAGCAGATTGTGCTTTAAGATTTTTTCCTATAATTGATACAACAGAACAATATAATGTTGACCAGTTAGGTGTGGATTATACTGGCTCTACATCTAATACTTATTATGATACTTCTTATATCTATAATAAAGTAGGTTACTGGGATGATGAGATGTATAGATTTGGAGTAGTGTTTATATTATCTGATAATACATTAACTGATGTATTTAATGTTAGAGGGGGAGTTCTTACTACAGATATTACACAAAATGATTATACGCAAGTAGAGCTATTTGATGAGGATGAAAATAGAGTATATGTAAATTATGACGAATAGTATTATAGAATTGTAGATGATTCTAGTTCCGATGATGTTTCTTATAATACTGTTGTAAATTATGAAAATGCTAAAGGTGTTATATAGATTAACTGTTCTGATTTTAGCACAGTAATAGGTATTTAGTTTTATGTAAAACAAGAAACTCTTGATTATTTATAGAATACATTAGGAATAAAAGGGTTCTTTTTTGTAAGACAGAAAAGAATTCCAACTACTCTTTGTCAAGCATATACAATTGGAATTGATAAAGAAAGTAATACACCAGTATTGCCGTTAATAAATGACGAAGGTGAAATGACTTATATTACTGAAAGTTTCTTAACTTAGGATGAAGATGACGATGATAGTAGAGAGCTTGATCATGATTTTGAAAGAAGAATATACGAATTAGAAAATCAACAAGTGAGTCCTATGGCCGCAATATGTCCTGAATATGATATTAATTCATCTTATTTAAATACGCTATTCGCATCTACGGAACTTGTTGTTAGGAATTGTGGCACTACTAACTATCTTACAAGAAGTAGTTATCATTTTTATCCAGAATCTTTTAGTTTTGATAAAGCTGAAGGTTACACTTCTGTTAAAGTTATTGGTGTAGAGGATAATACTAAGTTAGTTGCGATTGGAGATAATATGTTCTCAGCAAGAGCCGGTGAAGCTGAAGAAGCATTTAGGTATGAATATATAGGAAAAGAAAATCTTACAGAAGAAGCTACCAATTTACTTAGAGGTAGTTATGGGCCATATATAGGCATAACAGGATACGATGCCTCTGGAGAACTTATTGATATAAAAATTCCAGGATATACTGTATCACAACTTGATAATTACTTTCAGATTAGGTATAATGATAAATCGGGATTTTATGCTGTTTCAGATAGATATGATTTAAGTAATACTACTTGGTGGTTAAATACTATTGATAGTGAATGGAATGATTTAAATACCCCTGTTTATAGAGGGGATTGTTATATATGTCAATTTACACACAGAATAAATAGAAATTTCCAAGATCCTACTTCTCCAACTAATGATGATATAGTTGATCCAGATTGTTGGAAAGATCATTACGAAGTAGAAGATGAGGTTGTTCAAACCGATAGTTTTGATGAAATTAACTTAGGTGATGTTAATGCTGTAAGATTAGGAATGTATATCACATTAGTAGTAAGATCTACACACAATTTGAATATTCGTAATATTGACGATTCCAACGCAGACGAAGTATCTTTGTTTGGACATGCTAGAGGGTTCTATCCATTTTATTCTATGATGACTAAAGGAACCTATAAAATTCCAGAAGCATTATGTATAAATAAAGGGTATGAGAAATCTCTCTCTGAAAGAGTTAACTTTGAAGTAGCTGACGTTCCTTGGATTAAGAATGAATTTAGTAATAGAATAGCATATTCTAACATTTAGGTTCAAGACGCTTTTCAAAATGGATTTAGAACCTTTGAAGGAACACATTATAGAGATTATCCTAAAACTTATGGTTCAATTACTAAAATAATAGAATTTAGAGGAAATTTATTATGTGTTTTTGAACATGGAGTAGCGATAATTCCAGTTAATGAAAGAGCTATTGCAGGAGAAGGTAGTGGTGGAAACGTTTATATTAATACTTCTAATGTATTGCCAGAAAATCCAAATGTATTATCTGATACATACGGTAGTCAATGGAGAGAATCTGTTATAAAAACACCTAATGCTGTATACGGTGTTGATACAGTTGCTAAGAAAATATGGAGAACTAATGGATCTGAGTTTGAATGTATATCAGATTTTAAAGTTCAAGAGTTTCTTAATAATAATATATCACTAACAGAACGTGAATTAGAACCTATAATCGGAGTTCGTAATGTAAAATCTCACTATAATAAGTTTAAACGTGATGTAATGTTTACGTTTTATGATAATCTATATGGATTTGAAGAAAGAGTATGGAATTTATGTTACAACGAACTTTAGTAGCAATGGATAACTTTTTATAGTTGGGTTCCAAGTTATTCTGAAAATATATATAATTAGTATTTTAGTTTTGATAGAAACACATCTAAATGGATTGCTAAATTAGGAGTAAGTCATTATGATAATGATTTTTCTGATGGAGTAACCTTAGAAAATAATATAATATCTGGAAATAACTTTTCTACTACTTTACATTTAAGTAATAGAACCCTCCCCACAGGAGATAATGTAGTAGTAGAGATAAGTTATGAATTAGTTAGAGATAATTATGGTAACTATAAAAACTTTAATATTAACGGAGATACACTTACTTTTACAGGTAATTATGATGATATTACATCTGAATTTTATGAAAGAGATGAAGATGGAAATATTGTAAAAGATGATAGAGGTAGGAGGTAGTGGTTAACTTAGGAAAATTAGAAGAATCCTGACAAAGTGGTATTACTTCTAAATATTAGAGCTAACATATCTGTGGCTTACACAGGAGTGGAGGATGTAGATTTAGGAGAAGCCTATGTTACAGGATTTACAAATAGAACTTATGTAGATGCTGGATATTATGAATCTGTTGTAGCGATAATTCCAGAATATAATATGTAGTTCCTAACTACAGATTTTTGGAAACACGGACAAGCAGGAATTATCGACATTGCAGACGATATATATCCAACATATTGGTATGGAAAACAACATCCATTTGAATTTGAATTTGTAGTAGTTGCAGATTAGAATGTACATAAAATATTTGATAATCTACAAATAATTAGTAATAATGCAGAACCTGAATCTTTTCATTATGAAATAATTGGAGATTGTTATGATTTTGCTAAGGATAAGAAAAATATGTATATAAGATAGGAAGCCACTAAAGAACTATATCAATATAATGGATGTGATATTACTTATGATTCTGATTATACTGAATTAGAATCTGTTCATAGACCTTTAGTGGATTCTAATGGAAATTCAATAGATGGCTACTATGATAAATCTACATTAATGCCTTTATATTATTCTAGACAGGACACTATAAACGAAATAGAGGATTACTATCATTTAAAAGATAATATATCTACTAAAGACTTTTCTGCGTTAGCTGGTGGTGAGATAGTCAGATATGAAAATCTAGATGAGTATCGTATATGGAATCATTCTAAAGCTGTTGATGTTAGAAATAAAGGTAGACTTAGAGGAAACATGCAATATAAAGAAGATTAGTGGTATGTTTAGATTAATCCTATAAACGTAGTCTACAAGAATGAATCTGAATGGACTAATTTAGATGGTAATTCAACTACTAAAATACCAGTAGAACTTGGATAGAGTCCAATACCAGATGAAGTTCTTACAAATAATATAGAAGTTCCAGAAAGTTTTGAAACTGACGATGGCAGAGGATATGTTACTTGGAATTGGCAAGAATCACAAATAAAAGAAGTTAAAGTCAAAGATAAATGGATAAAGATTAGAATAAGATATACAGGTAACAAATTAGCAATTATATATGCTATTAAAACTTTATATTCAATAAGTTATGCTTAAAAGATTAATACCAAAACATCAAAGTGGATCTTTTCTTAGTTTAACTAGTTCTCCTGCAGCAACAATTTATGGTTATTCTGCGGCGTAGTAGCCTAATTATAATCTTGCTTTGTATTAGGATACTTCTGATCTTGCTACCAGAGCAGTTCCTAATTATGCACAAGAATTTAAAAATTTTGCAACTCCGATATAGAATCAAACTAAATCATCTACAGAATTAATGAATAGAACTTATGGTAGCTAGTGGGATCAACTTACTTCTGCTACAATTGAACCAACATCAGTAACTCCTACTGTCAGTATTGATTCTCTAAATGAAGATTTATAGTCTTTTTCTAAATCTCTTCCTGAGGGAAAGGTATCATTTTCAGATAAATTCAATAATTCTACTTTTGGAAAAAATTCTGGTACTTGGGGTGCTGCATTGAATACAGCTAACGATGCATTTACGGCAGCAGCTGGAGGAAAGAGTGAATATTCTGGAGATAAAGGAGCAATAACAAAAGGATTAGATACAGCCTATGACGCAATTTCAGACGCAATAGCTGTGGTTCCTGGATGGGGAACAATTGCATCTTTAGCTATGAAAGCTAATAAATTAGTAGGTAATGTTGTTAATAAATTAGGAGGAGGTACTGATGGGATGTGCGTATGTGCTGGAACTAAAGTATTTACAGCAAACGGTGATATTATTAATATAGAAGACTTAAAGCCAGAAGATGGTATAATTGGGTGGAATGAAAACACTAAGGAAATAAGACCTTAGATAGTTAGTCATATAATAGAACCAAGATAGAAAGAATGTGTTAGAATTGAATTATAGAATGGGATTGTTTTAGATTGTAGTTTTGATCATCCTATATACATATTAACTTCTCAAGGTTGGAAATTTGTTCAAGCCAATAATTTACATTCAAATTTAATTGTTGGAACAATTAGTAATATTACTAAAGAATTAGAACAAGTCCCGATAAAATCTATAATTCCAATAGGAGTATAGACTGTCTATAATTTACAAGCAGATAATGATCACACTTATCTAGCTAATGGCATTATTACACATAATACAACTGCCGACGCTATCTTAGGTAGTTCTTTCATGTAGATGACTCCTATGGGAATGATAAATGGGTTTGGAGGTAAAAAAGCAGAGACTATTACTAAGAATGAACAAGCATTTGAAACAGTAGGCTCATCTTATAGTGGAACTTCGTCAACTGTGGATGATGCTCTTACTAAGAGTGGTAAAAAATATGGATTACTCAGTAATAAAGCTAGACAAAAAGCAAATAGTGAAATAACAGAGGCGAAAAGACAACAAAATGTAATGTCTGATATTGCAGATACAGCTACCAATAGATTTAATATACAACAGTCTACAGCTGCTATTAATGAAAATAGAAGAGCATTTGCATTACAAGGAGGTTATTCGTAGGCTAATGTTAGGGTTGGAAAGTCAGGAATGTCATTAGAATTGATGTAGCAAGTTAAATAGATTTTAAAATCTCCTAAAAAACAAACTTCATATGAAGTTACAAAAATAACTCCTATTAATTTATTCAATAATACATAGTAGTTTAAAAACGGAGGTAATATAAATAAATTTACTGAAATAATTCCTATAGAAGAAACTAATATAGAATTTTTTCAAAAAGGTGGAAAAACAAATAAAAAATCTAGAACATTAGAAGAACTTATAGAATACGCCAAAAAGGAAAATCCAAGATTTATTCAAAGGATGTCTGAACCAGTAAGAGATATTGAGTTTATTGATAACGAAGGAAATAAAGCTCGTGGAACTCATTATATGACTTGGAGTACTGATGATAATGGAAATGCTATTGTATATGCAGAAATCATGGAAGATGACGATGGTAATTTAAAGCATTATGGTAAAGATGCTTATAGAAGAGCTATTGATAAAAATGATTTTCTTATAATGACTCCTGAGGAAGCTGAACTTTTTACAATATCTGATGAAGATGAAAATGGAAATCTATATGGATATAAAAAAGGATGGAGTGGCTTTTTTAAATCTAAAAAATTCCAAGAAGGAGGTTCTATTAACGTAATTCCAGAAGGTGCTCTTCATGCTAGAAAACATCACATGGATGTGGATGGAATAACTAAGAAAGGTATTCCTGTAGTTGATAATAACGGAGAACAACAAGCTGAAATAGAGAGATCTGAAGTAATATTACGTTTAGAAGTAACTAAAGAGCTTGAACGTTTATATAAAATATATTATAATGAAAGTAGTTCTTAGAAGGAAAAAGAAAAAGCAGCTTTAGAAGCTGGATAGATGTTAACAAATGAATTATTAAATAATACTGTTGATAATACATAGGAGTTATTATGATACAATATAAGCAACCAATTCCAATTAAAGCACAAACTGGTTTAGATACAAATATAATAGAAGCTCCTGAATGGTTTCAAAGAAGAGTAGCTGAAGCTGAAGCAAATAAAGCTGAGAATAAAAGACGTAGAGAATTAGGTGATTATTATTTAAATAATGCAGATGAATTATCCGATTATGTTAAAGGCTTGTATTATAAACTTACAGCCAATGCTAATGAAAATCCCGGATTGATAGCACCAGATATATCTGGAATCTTACCTATTGGTAAGATAACAAAAATTCCTACATTTTTAAAAAATTTACAACGTATAGTCACAATGGCTGCCGCAGTTAGTGACACAAAATCTAATTCAAATACAACTAACAATACACAAACGGCAACTGAAAATACTACTACAGATAATACACAAACTACGACAAATAACTCTAATCAAGATAATTAGAGTAAAGGTAAAGATAAAAAACCTAAAACACCCATAAATAAAGGAAAATGGGTAAGACGTGCTGGAAAGGCATATGCTTATTCTTGGGCTATTCCTTTTATTACTGATATTGGCGGAAATGTTTTAGGTGCAATGACACAAGGAGATAATTATGATCCAAGTTTACCTGTAACAAGAGCTAGATCTAGAATTGAATAGAATTTAGGAAAAGTTGCAAAAAAAGTAGCTAATGCTGTTGGTAAACATTACACAGTTAATCCTGAAGAGACAAAACCATCTAAAAAAGATTATGATAACTTTAATCAACAAGTGTGGGATTAGCTGATAAAAGAGTCTAATGAAATAATAGCAACAAAACAAAATGGAAACAGCAACAATTAAAATAGGAGATAAAGAATATAAGATTCAAGTAGCTAAAACTGATGAAGAAAAGAGGAAAGGCTTACAAGGAATATCTAAACTTCCAGAAAATGAAGGAATGTTGTTTTGTTTTGATGAATCTGAAAACTCTTCTATGACAATGAAAGATACATAGATACCTCTTGATTAGATATTTATGAATGATGATCAAGAAGTAACTTATGTAATAACAAGAGAACCTAACGATAAAGGATTAGTTACAGTCCCAGACACAGTTTATGTATTAGAAGTTAATGCTAATTCTGGAATAAAAACTGGAGATGAATTAGAATTTGAAGATGACATTAAAGATAGTTCTCCTGTAATGAAAGTATTAGCATAGGACGGATCTACTCAAATGCAACTGTGGGGTGGAGAACGAATTATTTCAAGACGAGAAACTAGAATTTTAATCAAAAAAGCTAAAAAAGCAGATTTGTCAAAAAAAGAATCTGATTATAAATCATTAGGGAGATATATTTTTAAGGTTTTAAACGGACAAGATAATCGTCCAGCAGAATACGTTAAATCGTCAGATAGTTCTAATAAAGATTGATATTCTATATTTGGAATAGATTAAATAATTATATAATTTTGTAATTATCACAAGTTTAAATTTAAACATTAAAAATTATGAAAATTACACCAAAAGAAAACAAAAAAACACGTAAATTCCAAACAGGTGGGACAATGCCGGTTGAAGATCCTGCAGTAAACAACGCTCCTGTAGAATCTCCAGAACAAGGAGGACAACAAGATCCTATTATGATGCTCGCTCAGATGTTTGCGCAAGGTTTGTAGAACCAGGATTGTCAACTCTTAGCACAGGGTGCATAGATGTTTCTTGAAATTGTACAACAAATGCAAGGTGGGACACCACAAGAGCCACAGGAAGAACCTGTATATCGTAAAGGTGGAACGTTAGTTCGGAAAATTAAGAAGTAATTTATTAACTTAGATGGGAGCATATAAACAAATTATATGTTCCCTTTTTATTATAAACTAATATGGCTACATTATAGGAAGAAAATCCACAATTATATAATTACTTAGGTAAACAATACTTATACACAGACTTATAGAGAGCTGTAGAAAATAATATAGATTCTTATTTATCTTCCATTAAAGGTGATGAAAATAGATAGAGAACTAGAGATGCTATTTACAATTTATTATCTGGTTATGGAGACAACTCTATAAGTTATCAAAATGGCAGATTTGTTGATTCTAGAGGAAGATATGAAAATAATATATATTATGATGTTGAAGGCAATAGATAGACTTCTGATAAAGATGATTATTATGGAGCAGCAGCTTCATTTTTAAGAAGATAGTTAGGAAAATCTAAAGAATATACTTCAGAAAATAGTACATCGAGTAAAAAAACTACACCTAGTCAATCATTATTACAAAGAATATTTAATACAGATACTAATCCAAATTATTATTATTTTGCTGATAATGATTTATTTGATGAAGAGACTGGAACTCGTGGAATAACAAGAAGAGCGGCAATATTACTTCCTTTAATTTAGGAAGATATTGATAATACTACTGACGAAAATCAAAAACGTATTTTACAAGCTGCATATCAATCTATTGTAGATAATACTATTGATGCTGGAGACTACTATGCTTTAAGTAGAGCTTACAGTGACGTACCTTGGGAAAAAGTATTTTATACTGGAAGAATGCAATCTTCTGATAACAGTGGACAACAATAGACACAAACTCCGTAGTATAATATTGACGATTTTGTAAAATGGTATCAAGAACTTTACCCAACTTTTACGGGAGACAGTTCTTGGCATTCTTTAGTTGATAATGAAGATTATGGTGAAGCTGGAAATTCTTTTGTTAAGAAAGCAAGTCAATATGATTCTAAGGAATTAACTAAAGTACTAAATACATTAATAAATGGAGATTAGTCTTCTAGTAATTATTCTAACAGAATGATAATAAGTTCTATACTAAATACATTAAGAAACAGAGGAGAGTTAACTTTAATTGATTCTAATAATCAAGGGTTATATTATATTCCTTAGCTTACAGATAGTGAAAATAAAGGAGCAGTTTATTTATGGGATAGCAATAACAATACAATGAGAAAAGCATCCAGGGATAGTATTCCGTTCTTTTAGAAGTAGATGGTTGAAGAATGGATGAATAAAGATAATGATTGGTATGACTAGTTTTTTACTATTTCTCAACATAAATTAGGAGGAGTATTAAAAGCACAAAGCGGAATTTCTTTTAGTAATATATATGCTGGAGGTAGTAATCCAGATATTGGATATAATACTTATCTTAATAGGTTCTTTTTAGATCCCAAAGTAATTGCTCAAATGAATTCTATGTTTAACGGAGATTTAAACAGATACGCCGATTTTGTGAAAAATAACGTTAACACTAGATATTCAGCTGGAATTAATGATTACCAGAATTCTAAAACGTATTTAGGTAGTGATAAAGTACGTGCGTTTAATACAGGCTATTAGAATGCAGGAAATACTTTTAATTATACGTTATTTGGTAATTCTAATGATGATTATAACAATAGACAAAATGGAGTGGCTTATTAGTATGCTAGTTTTACAAGACCTACTAATCCAATGGGTACTGGAGATAGGTGGAATTAGGATGTAAATACAGCTTATATTGATAACGCTTTAGGATTACAAACTTATAGTAGAGTAGCATCTTTAACTGACTCAGCGTTAACTAATTTTGGAAATTGGGGAGAATATTGGAAAAGTAAAGGTGCAACTGGTGCTTATTATTATAAAGCCGAGGGTGATAAATCTGGACGAGGATAGTGGATTCCAACTAATGATACATCAATTGAAGGATATAGAGCATTTGATACAGAATCTCCTATAGAATCTCCTATAGAAACTCCTGTAGAAGATGTTACAAACAATACATACGTAAATCCTTCATTGACTGAAACTTCTGAAAATAATCCTTCGTTTACTTCAAGTGGGTGGTTATCTGATTTATATCCAGATTTATTAGGAGTAGGAAGGATGGCTTTATCTTTAAGAACAAATAATAAGGTAGCAAAAACATTAACAGAAGCCACTAAACCTACTTTATTAAATACTTATGAGTTGTATTCTCCTGTTACTGGAGCATTTAGTGAAATGTAGTTTAGAAATAGACAGGCTGCTGATTTAAGAAGGCAAGCTGCTAGACCATTTACTTCAGATGCATCCTTATAGTTAGCAGGAAATCTTGATGCTAATAGACAAGCAAGAGATCTTGAATATCAAGGATTCTTAGCAGATGATAAAGAAATTAAAAGAACTAAAGAAGAAGCTCTTAAAAGGCAGGAAGATAATGTTGCTAGGAGAACTGATGTTGCTAATAAAAATAGAGCGGCTATAAATGAATCTAACTGGCAAAAAGCACAAATAGAAGCATAGAGACTTAAATCTAATTGGGGTTCTGTTGATAATTACTTACAAGGGGTTGAGACTAGGCTTAGAACAAGATTTGCTGAAAATAAAGCATTAAAACAAAATACATCTTCTTAGTATGCACAAAATTTGTATTCGGATGCAATTCAAACACTTAATAGACAGTATAAAGAACAAAATCCAGATGCAACTACATCTTCAATGTTATAGGATTAGAATTATATTGACAAAGTAAATGAATTGAAAAGACGATATTAGTACGATTTATATAATATAGCATCTGGAAGGTATTATACAAATCCTTACAGTGGTGTTGTCAAATCTTATAATTAGATTCTTAATTCTAAGAGAGGGGTATTTTGAAACCTAATGTTATGAATTTAATAAATAAAATAATCAAAGATGAAAATCACACCTAAATATTAGACAGGTGGTAGTTTTGAATCTTTCTTTACAACGTATGTTCCTATACAATGGGAAAATCCAACTACCACTGGACAATCTTCATCTAGTTCAAAAAGTGATACTGGAGAATTAACATAGAAAGATTTTTTTAATATGATTAAAGATATAGATGGACTACCAAATGATATGAATGAAATTGTGTCTAAATTAACTGCCACTTTTCAGATGACTAAATTAACAGGTCTGGATACTGGAGATTTAGCTACTACTTATCTTGAAAATTTATATCAAATAAGAGTGGCTAATCAGAATTATAAAGAATATTAGGAAGCGATTAAAAGAGCTACTGCAAATGGTTCATTAGCTGAACCAGCAATTTCATTAGATGGCAGATTGATTGCACAAAATAATAAAGGAGACTTAACTTATGTAAGTTTAGATTAGTATTACGATAATCCTAATGATTATCAATTGTTAAGTGTGTCTAATTTAGCCAATTTAAGAAAATATGATCCTTCTTTATCTTTCAATCAATCTATATTAGATATTATAAATAATAGTACTGGATATGAAGAATTTCAAAATTTAATTGAATAGGCTAAAGTAACTTTAGGAAGTACTAAATATTCTGAAACTTCAGTTTCTAATAAAGAAGCGTTAGAAGGATTACAAATTGTAGAAGGAATGACAGATGAACAAAAATCTGAATTTTTAGAATCTTTAAATAACGGGACTTATAAAGTAAGTGAAGAAACTAATTCTGAACAAATTAAAAGTTTGATTAATTATTTAACTACAGCTCTTCCTGATAGAATTAAAACATGGGCATCTATAAAATTAAATGATCCAAATAAAGAACAAGCTACTACAAAATTAGTCGGACAATATTTAGCTGGTAATTTAAAATATTCTAAATCCGTACAAGCTCAAATTCCTAAAAGTTCGTCTAGTTCTTCTGGCGATGGTAGTAGTGGCGTATTAGATTCTAAAATATATGGAACTCCTGCAAAATTTTTAGCTGGAGCTGGTGTACGAAGTAATTTTGTAATAAATTCTGGAACTAATCATGCTTATCAAGTAATTGTAAATACATTACCACTTACTGACAAAGATGATAATCCATTGGGAGCAAATAGTACTTTTCAAGATGTTACAAGAGGTACATATTCTTCTATTTTAGATTTAAATAATGTTACAGTTGGTGGAGTTGGAATTAATCCTGCTGGATTCAATGGTGTTATTTTATTAGACGGAAGAATAAATTCAGTAGATTATCCGATAGATTTAGATGCCTATAATAGAGACGGATCTATCGTTCCAGATACTTCTCCTACTAAAGCTAAAGCTAAATAGGATGCTGAAAAGGAAATACGACAACTTGGAATTAATTTAAATAGTCCGGAACAAATAAAATAGAATTACGAAAATATTAATAAAATATATCAAAAATATAATTTAACAGCTCCTTATAATTCTAACGGAGATTTAACTAACGAATGGAGACGTTTTGGAGTAGTTAATGTTGCTGTTAATAATAAACTGTTAGGATTAGGTTGGTTTAATAAGAATCCGTTATTAAAAGAAATTAAAGACGGAACTCTTGTAGATAATTTGAGACAAATTTCAGAAGATTCCAAATTTAGTAATCCTAATGAAGATTATTATTCTGGTACATTATGGGTTCCAATATAGGAAAGCTATGTAGCAGCAACATCGGGAGAAAAAATGAAAGGATCTGAAATATTTCAGTTAGACACACAAGATTAGATTCTACAAGAACGTTCTTCTTGGAAAAGTGGTAGAAAAATTTAGTAATTATGGAAAATAGAGAACATGATTTATTTTTAGAGATGCTTGATAACCCTCAAGCATCTTTCGATACTATGATTATAAACGGACTAAATGCTAAAAATACTTCTATTCAAAATAAAGAAAAATATAAAAATGATGAATGGGTGAGAAAACAATTTAGTGATTAGTTTGGAAACTTTAATGAAGATTCTTTTAATAAGGCGTATGATGTAGCTACTATTTACTATAACAATCTAGCAGATACAAACTACAATGATTCTGTAAAAAATATTACATCATATCATAGAAGTAATATTTTTGCTCCATAGAAATAGAAACGTACTGAACCAGATTTTCAATAGTTTAAAATGTCTAATCCTTATCAATAGACATTTAACTTGGTTACATTTGGAAAAGTAGATGAACCTACAAAATCTATAGATGAACTTGCACAATCAAATAAAGTACTTGCTAATCCAACTACAGCTGGGGATAATTTAGAAAATGCTATATGGGAAGATTCTCCTAATGATTCTTTTTTTGGACATCTTTTAGATACTTTAGTATTAGCTCAATACGATTCTGACGGAACTCACATAGATCCAATTACTAATCAAACTGTCGAACACAAGAAAGGTGATCTTAAATTAGACAACGAAGGAAATTTCTTTTATGAGAAATTAGACGGACGTGATGTATACGGAAGAAGCGTTCTAAATAAAATGAATGTTCTTACCACAGATGGGTCTTTCTGGAATAAATTTGATTTTTTTGATAGTGATGACTTAAATTAGTAGAATCCTGTAGCAAATGTATTAAAAAATGCAGCTTTAGTTGGAACAATGTTTGTTTCTGGAATAGGTCCTTGGGTAAGAGGATTAAGTATTGCTACACAACTTGCTGGTGTAGGAGCAACATTTATGAAAATGCTTGCTGGTGACGATATGCCTATATTAAATGAAATTGAAGGTTTATCCAAATCATTTAATAGATAGACAGCAAGAACACAATATGCACAAGAACATACGTGGTGTTGGGAAAATTTTATAAATCTTATTGGTGATGTAATGGGTTAGCTTGCTGAACAAAGGTTTATATTTGAAAAACTTCCTTATTTAGTCACAGGTTCTAATTTAATGACTAAAGAAGGACAAGCTGCAAAACTAGCCGAACTACAGAACGCAAATAAAAAATTTAATCAACTTAAAATAGAAGAACTATTAAAGAATCCTTCAGAGGCTGCTAAATTAACTAGATTAAAATAGAGCTTAAATATAAGCGATACTTTTAATGCTCAATCGTAGTTAGATTCTTTCATAAAAGGATATAATAAATTAGGAGAAATATTAAGCAAAGGGTACATGACTGCCATTGTAGTAGGCGACACTTATGGAGAAGCTAAATAGGCAGGTGCTTCTGATATGGACGCTGCATTACTAACTTTAGGATACGCTGCTGGAGAATACGCTTTATTAAATACTGGTCTAGGTGAATGGGTTCTTCCTGAGCTAAGAGCTAATAGATATAGGTATCAAGCTATTCAGAGAGCATTAATGAATTTAAATGAAGAAACAATACAACTTAGATAGCAGTTTGGTAATATGTTGAAAACTCTTCCTAAAGAGGGTAAAAAACAATATGCTAAAGAATTATTTAAAGTTGGAAAGAGTATCGCTAATGCAGAATATGCTACTGGAGCTAAGACGATGAAAGCAACTCTTGCAGCAGGTGTTGGAGAAGGTTTTGAAGAAGTTAGTGAAGAAATACTTGCTGACTTTTCAAAGGCATGTTTTAATTTATCTTAGTGGTTATCAGGTAGTGACGCTAGAATGACATCATTTGGATACGATCCTTTAACAGGGGAATGGAACACTTCTGATATTATTGATAGATATGGAATGTCATTGATAGGTGGTGCGATTGGTGGTGGATTAGCAAATCTTGGTCTTAATTATAAAGCGTTTAATTCGTTAAGTAATATGACTTCTCAACAAGCTGTTGAATAGTTAGTCTATTTACTTAGAAATGGAGAAGGTAATAATTTTCTAAAGTCTTTAGACAAAGTAGAAATAGGAAATCCATATTTATCAGCTACAGAAGTATAGGAACAAGATGGACAACTTATATTTGCTCCTGGGACTAAAGAAAATAATCAAGATTTATACGCTAAACGAGCAATTAAAGCACAAGTCCAGTTAATTCAGAATATATTGGATGCTAATGGAGCAAATTTATCTGATGATTCTTTTTTAAATAAGCAAACATTAGGAGATTTACGTTTTGCTGTATTACATAAATCGACTATGGCAGGAGCTTATTTAAATAGATTTAATAATTTAATTTCAGAAGTAATAAGATTAACAAATAATTCCAATTTAATACTTGATAAAGCACAAGATACAAACAACGATGGGGTTGTTACTGATTTAGAAGCTCGAAGAAATAAACTTTCCGAAGATGATAAAAAATAGTATGACAAAGTTGTAAAAGAACTAAATAATAAAAGAAAAGAGTTATAGGATTTAATTGATGGTAAATATTCTTATGAGTTTGTCGCAGATGCTTTATTTGAAATGACAGAAACTCTTAGTGGATTATTTACAGAAACAACTCTTCCGTTGTTTGCAGAAAAACATTTTGGAAAGAAATGGTCTGAATTAACAGAAAAAGATAAGGCTGCTGCATAGGAAGCATATAATAATTGGAAAGTTTCTGATGGAAGAGATAAAATACGTGAAGTATCTGCTACGTTTAGATAGTTCGCATAGAAATTAACAGGAGTTTTGCAAAAAATAGATAAGCGATATTTAGATAATTTAGAAGATAGTAAGAAGTTATCTTCTATAATTACAAATTTATCTACTAGTTTTAATATTGCTAAAAACGCAGCTCCTGAAGTAATAAATATGTGGTTAAATGAAGCTACTACTATTGATAATATTGTATCTTTGAAAAGAGCTCTAGTGGAAGCATTTGGAACTGAATCTGATATGTCTGAGATAGAAAATATTGAAAAGCAGATAGCAGAATTAGACCCAAACTTATCTAAAGATGAAAAAGAAGCTAAACTTAAGGATTTAAATTATAATTATAAAGCTGCGATTTCTAATGTATTAATTAGAGATATTTCTAAATATATAGATCCTATTGTAAATAGAGGTTTTATTAATACAGAAACAAAAAATCAAATTACAAGAGTACTGAATAATCTTATCGCTATATCTTAGGCAGAATATGCTAATGAAGAACGAAAACTCCCAGAAATGCAGTTTGAGCCTAGTGAACCTATGATGTATTGGTAGGAAAAAATAGATACTTTTGTAAATTTACGTGATAAAGTAGAAAAGTTAGATAATACTTTATTCGCTTAGGACATTGATGAAATATCTATATCTACAGGTCAAGATCCTATAAATATCACTCAATTGATAAATAGATTAGATACTTATTTTAAAGATGTATCTGATAATATTTCTAAATTTAATATAGGTGAATAGTTAGTATCAGACCTCAACAATGCTATATTTACATTACAAATGTATAAAGCAGCTGTATTAGCTGCAAGAACTGATTCTGCTGACATTGATGATTATTATGGATATAATGCTACATTAAATGAAATTTCTGAAAAACTAGAAGATAAACGTCCTAAATTGGCAGAAATAAATAAAGATACAGCCGATACTATACTATCTGATATTAATTTAAATCTTAATAGGTTAGTCTTTCTTAGAAATTTATATAGAATAAATCAAGGATAGAAAATATTAAAATAGAATAGAATAGCTACTACAACAGATCTTTTGATATATAATAGAATTAGAAATATTGTACAAATTCGAGATGACGATGAATTGAAATCTTGGAATGGAATATTAGAACTACAAACTATAGTTAATGGATTATAGTTACATGATAAAATATCTAAATCTGATTCTAAAGAAGTCTCTGAAAGTTAGAAAGAAGACTTTGAAAGAGAAAGTATTGAATTAGGTGACGCTATATATGATTTCTTCCAGAAGAATTTGGATAAATTAAACGACATAAATAAATTACAAGAATTTATAAATCCAAAAAGATTACAATTATATACTTTAGCTAACGGTTTATTGAATGAAGGATCTACTTCATTAGATGATAATACTATATTATGGTGGTTGGCATCTAGAGCTGCTATAAAATCATCTGATTTTTATAATCAATATAAATAGATTATAGAGTTAAATTCGGAAAATCCAATAATGCCTATATTTTCACAAGAACTTGCTGTATATAATAATTATGCTAGTATCTTAAATGGAAATATATTTACACAATTCTTTGAAGCATACAGACGATCGGTAGTAAATGATTGGAAAAATAAAACAGTTCAGGAAAGAGAGACTATTCTACGATCTTTAAATAGAGATACAAGAATGGCATCTGATGAATTTGCCGATTATGTGTTAAATATAGTAACTGTTCCAAGATATTCTAATACAACTTTAACGGAAGGAATTCCAGGAGCAGGAAAAAGTCAAGCTGTATTCAAAGTAACATTAAAAATGTTACAGAAATTTAATCCATCTTTATTAAAATCTGTTTCTGTAGTACACGGTTCTGGATTTTCTAATGCTTAGAAATTATTAAAAGATGTTGGTTTAACTGATTAGAATGCTAAATCGTATGATAGACAAGGTTGGATGAAAGAAATAAATCCACAGTGGACAGAATATTCTATAGATCCTATTACTGGATATTACATTATTCCTAAATCAGATTTTACAGTATCTGATTAGAACGAAGTAGTTTCATCACAATCTGTTAAAAAAATGTCTAATCCACCTAGTCTTATAATAATAGACGAAGTATAGAAATTCACTTCATACGATATGGATTAGATTAATAATTTCGCTAAAGAAAATGGTATTACTGTATTAGTAGCTGGAGACTTTGATCAAGCTGGTATAGTCGGGGCACATAGTATAGAATTAAAATCATCTAAACCTCTTAATTGGAGCGTTAACTTAGAAAGAACTAATTTTGCTAGATCTCCAAAATTGTCAGTTTCAATGAGAACTGATAATGTAATTAAAACTAGAAATTAGGAAAAATTATAGGCTTATATGCAAAGCCCAACAGATTAGAGGATAGATTTTGAGTATTATGAGGATGATTCTGGATTATACGGAGATCAAGTGGTTATTTATGAGATACAAGATGATACCGTTTCTTAGGATAAAGTAACTACAGCAAAAGCTAGTATTGTTTAGTCTGTATTAGAAAAAGTTGATAAATTAATTGATACTTTAAAAGAAGGATAGAAAATAGGTTATATTTATTCTGATAAAACATCACCTTTATTCAAGGAATTATCTTCTGAGAAGTATTCTAAATATATTGATTTCAAAGAAGGAGGAAGTTCTCATGGAGATGAGGGTCAATATTATATAATCGAAGCATAGCCAAATGCTAAACTTGTTGATTCTGATAGTAATACTAAACAGAATGCTTTAGATATATATCTAAAAGATATATATACAGGAATGACTAGAGCACAGCAAGGTTCTATAGTAATTATTCCTGTTGATATTGGTCCTAAATTTGGATCTGTTAGAGTTCATAGTAATGTTAGTGAACAAATAAATAGAGATTCTATTATCTAGTATTCTGAAGCAAGAAAAGAAATATTAGATAAAATTGCTAATGATGGAAAAGCTATACCTTATACTCCTAGAACATAGACAGGTATATCAGTAAAATCATCTATTGTAAAAAAAGAAGGATTAAGTGAAGGAACCGATCCAACACCACCTGAGAAAACAAGTACATTTGATAGTAGAAAACAGATATTGATTGATTCGATAAATAAAGCTACTTCTATACAAGATATTGATAATCTTATAAATGAATTTATTAGGTCAGAACAAATAAATAATCCAGATAAGGAAATCTTAGAAGCTAAACAAAGGAAAATAGCAGAAATTATACAATCTACTCCATTAGAAATTATTTCTTATGATAATATCACTAATAAACCAGCAGCCGAAGCTGCAAGAAAAATAGCAATATAGAGTCCAAAAACAGATGAAGGACTGGATTCAAACGATATCAATTCTGACTTGAAATATGGTACTATAATTAGACTTAATGATAATTAGTATGGTGTAATTGTAGGAATAAAGCTATCATAGGATGGAAATCATCAATATCATGTGTTACTTATTAATACATTTGATACAACTAACAATTATGGATTTGAGATTAAACAGTATCAAAGAAGCGATATTAATGGTATAGTAGAAGTTATTTAGGAATATGAAAATGAAACTGAGCCAGATGGATATGATTATGGTGGTAATCTTGCACCTATAACAGATAATGATACTACTGGTGATCTAGAATATTCAGGAGAGCTTGATTTATCTTCTGAAGATCTTACTCTTCCTTAGTCTTATGTTAACCCAGTTATAGAACAAGAGACTATAGGGATCAATATGTTATTACACTCATTTAATACGTTTGAAACGGGTGTTTTATTTGATGATAATGGCAATCCAATTCCCAATGGAACAACAAATTGGGAAGATAATCCAAGAATAGATAGCATTAATGGATTAGTTAAAATAGATTTATTATAGAGTAAAGGAATAAAAACAAAATAGTTATATTTAGAACAGTTAGGTAATATAAGAAGTTTATTATTCAACATTAAAGATAAGTCGACGTTAATAGATAGAGTTTCTAATTATTTGAAATTAAAAGGAGTTTATATTACTTTTGCTTTAAAAAGCTCTCCTAGACCTAGTGATCGTAATAAATAGAATAATTAGGAGTTTGTAGAGGGTACAGTAAGTCGTTTTAGTAAAGGAATTTCTGAAACTACAGAATATAACGGGTCTTCTGATACTCGTAGTAAAGAATGGCATCACAAGTCATTAGTAGCAATAATTGGAACAAAATAGAATGGCGACCTATTAGAAATACCACTACTTGCAACATCTTCCCCTTTTACATTAATGTAGATAAGCGATGGAAATGGTAAAAAGGTATTTCAAGAAGTTTATGATGAATATCTACGATTACAATCAGATAATATGTCTGAACACGATATTACATTAAAATTGATTGAAAAATTTGATGGAAATGTACAATATCAAGATTTAATTAATCTGTTTAAATTATATGATTTTACATTCAGAGGTATTCATTTTGTACACGATCCTAATTGGACTATAGCAAAAGATCTTGAATCATTAGGTCCACAATTTGTTACAAATAGAGGATATTATCAAGGATCTCCGGGATTTCATTATGATAATGGTAATCCTGAATCAGAATGGACTACAGTATCACAGTTTGCTACAAATCCTCAAGTAACTATTACTAGTAAAGTAATGGTATCTTTAAATGGAGAAGTTGATGGTGGAGATGGTACTTCTGTAAAGTTAGTAAAAGCTGGAAATCCTTTTGTTCTTGTTTCTTTTGATAAATCATTAAACTCGGATTTAAAAATAATTAAATACTTTATTAAACAATCTACTGATCCAGATACTCCTAAGAAAGTGCAATTAATGTATGTTATGCCTCCTAAAGCATCTATTGATAAATATATTGAAAATATAAAAAATATATTTAGTAAATAGGGTAATGTGAAACGTATAGGAACGTTATTTACCTCATATAAGTTAATGAAAGAGCTTATGAAGGATAATTCATTTAGATAGTATTTGAGTTAGAGAATGCCTAATATAGTAGCTAAGATAGATCAAGCTATTTAGGAAATAGATTCTCTTCCGGATAATATTTCTAAGAAAAATAAACTATACGAAACTGCAGTTTGGAATGAAATTTCATCTAAACCTAGAAGTTTATCAGGTTTGTTTGATGGAATATTAATGTCTGTGGTGTATAATAGAAATACACTTAACGCTTTAATTGATGGGGAAGTTTTATATACTTTTAATCAATCTGGATTAGATATGATCAAATCTATATTGTTACGATCTGGAATAGATGGAGTTAGATACGATTCTTATATACCTAGAAATAATCCATAGAAAATAGGTCAATTTTATGTTATAGAATAGGGTAATAACTATAGTATAGATAATAAACCATTTAAAATTCATGGAAAAATTGATTCGTATGTATTTAGAGGTAACATATCGTGGTTAGTTAATCAGTTTTTAGGTAGTTTACGACAAAGTGCAGATGGTCGATTTTCATTTACTGTCATTGACGGTTATAAATATATGAGAAATGGAAGATCTGACTTAGATACACAAATATCATAGGAAGAAATAACTAAAAATAATATATTATCTGAAATAAAATAGAAAACAGGATTAGATCTAAGTAATTTATATGAAAATTAGTCAATAAATAAAGCTAATGAATTAGCCGTTCAAACAATAAATCAAAATTCTGATAATATCGCATTTATTATAAACGGTAATGTTGTTATAAGTAAAAGAAACGATGCTTTGAAAGGACGTATAAATATTATATTTAATAATAGAAACATAACAGATATTTCTTCCTTATCTGATAATAATGGAGTATTTTAGTTTAATCTTGAAATAGACGGTGTATCTTATAATGCTGAATATGATTCTAAAAATTCAGAATTAACAATGATTTCTAATGACGAATCTATATCAGAACCTGTCGCTTTAATAGTAAATGAGAATAATTTTGATGAATACATGAATTCTGCAAGAGAAGCGTTAGAAGAATTATTCAGTTATGATCTTGATTATGAAGATCTTTTTAAAAGCAATACTCTCGATGAATTTTTAGAGAAATTGAATAATATGGATTATATAGGTGAAGATAGAATAACCGATTTACAGAGTATGTTAAATAATAATCTTACTGATTTCCAAAGAAATATTATAAATCAATTGATTGAAATAGAGAGATCACATGATGATTAGAAACAAACAGATAATTGTCCAATTAATATTAAAATAAAGTTCTAATATGAATAAATGTAATATAGACGATCAGTCATTAAAATAGATTAAAAATATGGCAGCTAGGGTCTTTAGGAGCAGTCTTAAAGACCACTGGTCTGCATCCATGCTAAAAGCTAACGTTAAGAATCTATTTAATGAAATCACTGATAAATATGATGTATAGAATAATATAGTAGATGTAGCATAGTTATTAAATAGTACAGCAATTAGATATGGTATAACATCACAAATTCCTGATTATTTATCTACGGAAAATATTATTAATAACATTACTGCAAACATTAAGAATATTTAGATAAATGATTCTATAGAGACTAGTGATGATAGAATATTCAATCCTGAACAAATTAGAAGAAGATCCGATGCAAATTCTGATTTTCTAGATAATGCTTATGGATTAGCTAAAGAAGTTTAGGAATTTGCAACTAGAACGGCAAATAGAAATCTATTTGATTGTTTATTTATAAATAGAGGATCTATATAGAATGCTAAAACAGGTATTGTTAGAAATAATTCTGAGTTAAATCAAAATATTAGAATTTATCAAGAATATTTACTTAGTAAAATTTGTAATTATATTTGGTCGATAGTAAGACAAGCTCCTAATTTACATATAGACAATAATGTCAGAGAAGCATTAAAGAATCCACAATTGTATAATGAAAATAATCAATATACAGGAGTATTGGAACTAATAAAACCATTATTGGATAACTATTTAAATATAATTGATTCTGATACGCTTAGATAGTTATATAATACTATGAATAGTAATATGTCAGATGATAATTCTAAAATTTAGGCTAGAAATAGACTGGAAGCGTATAACGCAAGAGTAATTCTTGATAATTTTGACACTTATCTTGTTTTATTATTAGGTAAAAGTATTTAGATAAAAGATTTTAATATTAAAACAGGTGAAAACAAATATCAAATAGCTGCTCAAACAGCTAAAGTTACTACTACTTGGAGGACTAACGAAAATATAAATGTTGAAGAAGAAGCTGATTCTATAACAAGATTGGCAATAAATACAACACCTTTACTTAGATGGGATAGTAATTCTCAAATAGGAGAAAAGCTTTTACATTTTTCTGATTTTCAACATATTATAGCTAAAATTAAAGATTTAGCTTTTAATAGTAATACTTCTAATATAATATTTAACGATGAATTTATTTTTAATAATTAGGATTTATGGGATTCTTTAAGTAAAAAAACATAGGACGTATTATATAATAAATCTTTAAAAAATGTTATTGCTACAATTAGAGAAAATCCAAGAAAATATTTGAGTTCGGTGTTTGAAATATTGACTAACTCTGATTTTAAAGACCTTTATAATAACACAATATATGATAATTTTACAAGTAACGAATTAAATAAACTATGGTCTTTATCATACGGAATATTCAATGGATCTAATAGTTTATATAATCTAACTACTGGTGATTTTGATACTGATTATTACAGTTTTATTGCTGAAACTGCCGATTCTATATTTAATGTAAAATATATTTAGTACTATCGTGATCAAGATGGTTTAGTATAGACAAGAACTTTAACAGATTAGAGTGTAAATAACGTACAACGTTCTATAGAACAGACAATAAATGCATCTAATAGTAAAAGACTAATAAAATCATGGGATGATTATAAAAACGAATTAGATATAAATCCATAGTATGATAGTAATCATAAGTTAAGTTCTCTATATTTTACAATTCCTAATACTAACATAACAGTACAAGTATTTGCTGGTAGCGGTGATGTAAATATTACTGTAGAAGGTATTCCTACTAGTTATAGTATAATTTATGAAGAAGTTTTACCATTCATAGATACTATTTTAAGATTAGGAATAGAGAATGATTCTGACTTTAGTAATGCTTTGTTTGAACAATTTGAAGGTAAAACAAACCTATCAAGAAGTTTATTATAGTTTGCTTCTAGAGTAATCTTTAACTAGTTTGTTTCTAATGAAATAATTAGTGATGCAATAGATAAAGATAGAATAATTAAATCCGTATATGGTAGAAATGCACCTAGTTATAATTACGCTCTTGATGAACTAAACTTAGTTCATGGAAATGATATTCCAACTTTGAGAAACATCGCTATAGCAAAGTCAAATTATCAAGGAGTAACTACTTCTACAATAGTGAGAGATGGGGAAGGTAATGGACAAAGTTAGTAGACCCAAAGTAGATTGTTAGGAGCTGTACAAAGTTAGTTTGAACTACAAGAAAAGTCAATAAATTCAGCGTCTAGACATTTTATATTATTACAAAATCCAGAAATATTAAAAGAAATATATACAACCAAAGAATTTTACGATTCAAATGGTAATTCTAAGTAGATTACAGCAATGACTCCTTCAGAATTAACTTACTATGAAATAGTATATGATTTTGTAGGAGGATTAATAGAAAGAGAAGGTAAATATCCATTTGGAAATGGTATCGTAGCATTTCTTCCATCTGTTAATTCTGATAAAGGTACAATTGGGAAAATAGTAATAAATTTAAATGCTGAGGTAACTCTCGGTAATGAAATAACTAAACGTGTTCGTGATTTATCCATTCCTGAATTAAGAGTTCTTATTAGTAATGAACTTGGGAAATTCTATGAAAATATGGCTAATTAGATTACGAACGATTGGCGTACATTAGAGAACTACATATCTCAAACCATTCCTGATGTTAAAAGTTTAGGTAACGATTTTACAAATGGATTTGTAAACTTTAATGAATGGTTTTTTATAAATCAAGTTAGATTATCATAGTATGGTGATAATCCTGTCAATTTCATAAAATATTTTGTTCGTAAATATAATGAACAACATAGATTGAATCCTATTTCTATTGTTGATCAAGTACATTATAAAAGTAATAAAGGAAATTTAGCAACAAATGATGTAATACTAGCTTAGATTGCTAGATTTAAGCCAGATAGTATTATTCTTGCTAATAATCCTGAACTTTTAGTTGATTTTCCATCAGAAGGAAATTTCTGGAACGCTAAAAATAGAGAATTGTTGAAAACAATGTTAAAAGAAGGATTTAGGATTAACACTTCTAACACATTGTAGCCAGAATTACGTTATATTCGAGATAATTATAGAGAATGGATTAATAGTTCTGGAGATGTAATATTAGCAAAAGTGCGAGGAATAAATATTACCTCAACAAACGATTTAATAAAATATGGAATTGATCTTGATTCGGAATTAAATCAACTTAATGTAAAGTTAAATCCTCTATTTGAATGGTATAACACATTAGAATATCTGTTTACATAGGAGTTTATGAATAGTACTGTTGGCTCTTTCGTAGCACATCCTTAGAAGAGTGGTTCTAATGATGTACTAGTACAAGAAGCAGCACAATTTAATGCTTAGCATAAACGTAATGTATCATTTACCGCCGCAATGCATCCATTTTTATTAAATTTATTAAAAGGAATACCCAAAGATTATAATGTTGCGGTAATAGAGGATATAAAAGATGAGCAAGGAACGATAAATGGTACTGTTTCGTCTATAAAACCGTTTGACGGAGCTGTGTTTGTAAATCCTTTTATTGTAATATTAGAAAATAATTCTCTTGGAGGAGCGAGAGCTGGTATAACAAAGAAATTATTTGTACATTTTAAAGAAGAATAGTTAGGAGTAGCGGGAATAATAAAATGCGCAGGTTTTGGTCTTACTAATGATACTATAAGAAACTCAAAATTCATGCAAACAATGATGAGAAAAATGACAAATCATGTATGGTTAAGACAAGACGGATCTCCTAGCATATTAGATATAACGACTAACTACAAAGGCGATAAAATAGTCTACAATGATATTTATTTTAAAAGAGGTGATAAATATTATAAATTAAATAATATAACATCTTTAGGAAATAATGAATATAATGTAGCAATACAAGAAGTTTCTATAAGTGGAAATACAATTGGTAATGAATTTTCAGAACAACACTCAATAAATACTAACTACGCTCTTTGGAATCTATTCGGAGGATAGAACTCTATGGAAATGGTCAATGGTAAATTACAATTTTCAAATACCTCTATAGAAAATGTAGTTATCGCAATGAATAGTATAGGTGATGTAATTAATGAGAATGTAGAAACTTAGGATGATTTGTGGTAGCCATTAAAACACACAGATGTTCATTATGTGGTTACAGCTGGAGCTATCAAACAAGGAGGTGCTAATATGAATTCAGCTAAAAGATACTTTGATAATGTTGATTATGATATACAAAAAATATCAATGTATCAATCTGGAATTCAATTAGATAAAGAACATCATGCTGATGAATCTGATGTATCACTAATGACTTAGGTAATATCTGCTTGTGCATCTAGGGGATTTAGTGTTGACGTTGCAATGGATTTATACAATGTTTTAAAACAAGCAACAGAAGTAAATACTAAAGACCATTTTGAAGCTGTAAAAGAATTATTTACAGATGGTTCAGAATAGTCTATTAATAAACTATAGGAAGTTATGGTAAAGTCTATTATAAAGGCTTTCGGAAATAAAACTTCAAATAGTAACAATTTTGCAGAAATTATAGCTAGAGACTTAATTAAAAAAGCTAGAGAAGGTTAGGAAATAAAATATTCTAAAGTATTGATGCCGTTGTCGGATAATACTATTCATGCAAAAGTTTTATCTACTATAACTTCTTATTTAACTAAAACTGGTATAAGATAGAAAGTTTCTGGATTACTTGCAGTTCTTACTCCATCACATAATATATATAAATTATACGGGGATAGAAAATTAGAATCATTCACTAATCCTGAAATAGAATTAGAAGAACTTCAAAGACAACAAGTTCCTATATATGATTCTGGATTTTTATACAATCCTAATATGTAGGAATTTATGGGAATGCAGATAGAACGTGTTCCTTATAATTCGTTAGTTTCTACTGTTGATGAACAACCTGTAGCAGTACAAAATCCTTATGACGGAAGAGTATTAATTGATACTGAATTACTTCGTTAGATGTTTAACGAAAAAACATGGAAAAATTGGAGAAATAGTAAGCCCTTAGATCGAGATTTTAAATCTTATGAAGAATGGGAACATTTTGTATTGATGCACGAAGCAATGCGTAATACATACTCTTAGCTCGAAAATGAAAGTGATTTTGATTATGAAACCCGTATAAACGATATGGCTTTGAAAAGATTAGATAATAATATATCTAATCTAGAACTAGGAAGGACGTATTATGTTACAAGTTTGGTTCCGGTTAATGAAGAATTAGAAGATGGTAGTACCAATTTAACTTTTGAAGCAGTTACTAATTCTGTACTTATAAGAACTGCACAGGAATATAAAAATTTGAAAAAACAAATATAGGATGGAATAGTAATAAGTGTAGTGGAAAATGTAAAAGAAGGAAGAGATCTAGCTGGATATAATGTTAGATTTTCTACTACAGATGGTAGTAATTTTCAATTATGGGACTTAGATTCTGCGTAGGATTTGTTTGAACTAACTGAACTAAGAGATAATTGGAAAAATATCCCAGAGAATATACAGCGATTATATGAACTGTATTCAAATTATTCAGATACTGTTTCAGAAATAACTCTTGACAATGTTCCAGAAGTAATAAATCAATTAGAACGACTTATAAGACGTGTGTTGTAGAGTGATTTGTTCAATTTATCTCCAATGTACTAGGATAAAGTATAGCAGCTAAGAGATTTTATTGATACTTATGAGAATACACCATTGTGGTTTGATAAATTTGCTTCAGTTGTAAATATTCTATTAGGTAGAAGTGATGGAAATATAATTGTTCTTAATGGTGAAAGAATCACTGTAAACGGTAATAATTATATAAACATACTTGGACAAGTTATTGAATTATTAGATCGAACTAATAAAGTTAAAATTGATGGAACATATTATTCCGTAAATAGAAATTCTATATCTAGATAGGCTTATGAAGTAATTCTTCCAAAAATATTTGCTACTGTATTTGGATTAACGGAGTTTGACGATTTACATACTATTATGAATGATAAAGATTTCTTTATAAAATAGTATTTATTAAATCAATCAACTAAAGTTTAGCCAAATCAGTATTCTATAGAATTTAAAAGATCTAATGGAAATCATATATATCTTCTTAACACTAGATTTTTACCCAATTCTAATCTATAGAAGTTAAACAATATAATATATAGAACAGATGAAGATGGAAGAATATTTAGATAGGATTCTAATGGGGATGATATGTATGAAATAACTTCAGATACTACTATCTACACAGATAATTTAGGTAATGAAGTTATTGTATCTGACGATATTGATTTTTATATAAATAATTTATCATATGATACCATAAAAATATCTGATAATTTAGTTACACGTCCATCATTATTAACATAGATAGTTTCAAGTTTAAAGAAATCAAGTAATACTACAGCAAAGAGATTTGGAAGGTATTTAACAAAAAATGGAAGAAAATCTTTAGATATTATAAATGCTAACAACGAATTTCATTCTATAAATTTAGATAATTATAAAACATTACCAGAAGATAATTATATAATTAGGATGGGAAGAGCTAAACATACATCTTTTCTGAGATCGTTAGATGTAGTTGCAGCTAGAATTCCAGCACAGTCTATGCAATCATACATGCCAATGAGAGTCGTTGCATTTGACAATCCTGATATAAATAACGCATATGTATCTACATATCAGATACTGTTACAAGGTTCAGACTATTGACTCTATACCGTTATAGAGTGACATTTATACCTTTTAAGTATAATAGCTTAATAAAATAATATTGTAGTCGTTAAATCTCGTGAATTGCGGGAAACTCCTTAAGTTTATACATACTAAATTAGAATAGAAATATATCTAATGACAACAATTAACTACTGTTGATAGAGTAAAAAGTGTATGAAATTGGACAATCCGCAGCTAAGTATCTTAGGTGCGATTTTAAATGATTGCATAAAGATAAAAGTTCATCGACTATCCTGTAAAGGAGTACGCTTATTAAGTGGAAGCGCGAGACACATAATTGGTGATTAATTATGTGAAGATATAGTCAGTTCCTAAATGAAAATTTAGGGTATAAACGGATATAGACGCAGGAAATTTTGCTACATTTAGTATAGATAAGAATGGTTTACTACAACTTTGGTCTCCTTATGCTGATATAACATCTGTTGATAAATTACTAGCATCTAAAACACTTCCAATTCCTACTGGAAGGAATGTAAAACTTATAGAATCTAATAATTTAAATGATGTATTAGATATATTTAATAAATATGGTTATTTATTTAATTTTGACGAATCTGAAGATGACGTAAATGTTGAATTAAATTTACATGGAGCATCTGATATAGAATCGTTAGGTTAGTTATTAAAAGAATACTAGAATTTAATTATTCCTGATCAAAGTATTATTAGATAGTTTATTTCTGAATTTAATCGAATAACTGAATTTAGTAGAATATCTGGATTTAATTTAGAAACAGAAGAACAAGTTCAAAGAATGTTTAAAAAGTTAGGAGATATTATTAATTAGCATAATTCATATTATGATAATGTTGGTTCAGATAAATTGAATCATATTATTAATAATTAGATTATGGAAGGAATGTACGATAGTATAATTGATCCTGTTAATTTAATACAAGCGTAGACATCTGTAGATGGTACAACTGGACCATTAAAAGACGTTGGAAATCGTTCTTTAGAAAATGAGGAAATTAAGACTAGAACTTCTGGTAATTTCTTAAATAAAAATCAATCTATTAATGATAATCAAGTTGGTAAATAGTGTATTGGAATATGTGCAGTTGGATTAAAGACATTTTTTGCGCTAACATAGTATTACAATTATATTCTGAATCATGGTACTCGTGAACAATAGAAAAGATTATTATTTAATAAACTTATTTCTGGTAAGAGGTATAACTTGTTAGCAAACGTTAGAACTAAAAATATAAATAGTATTATCAACGATGATGTTTTAATAGCTCTTGCAAAAGTTGATAATGATTATGATGCTGCTATAATACTATCAGCATTATTAAGTTTAAGCACCGATTTTCGTGTATAAATGAAAGTTTAAGAGAAATTATTTTGAAAGCATTAAGAAAAATGCTATTATTGAATAATAATTAAAATAATAGCTATGAGTAAATTAAATCTTGATGAAAACAAAATTAAAAAATTATACCTTGATGAAAATAAAAAGATAAAAGAAATCGCAGAAATAATGAATTGTGATAGGAATACTATTACAAAACGTTTGCAAAAATTAGGATTAAAAAAAGGAAAAAGTCATAAAGAACCTAAATTAAAAGTTGATAAACTTTTAGGTAAAAAAGAACAAATAAAAAATTTATATCTAGAAGGAAAAACTTGTAAAGAAATAGGAAAAATAGTAAACCTTTCTGAAAGAACTGTAGGTTATCATCTTAGTAAATTAGGTATTGAAAAACGTTTGAAAAAGAAAATAAATCAGGAAGATTTTGAAAGACTTTGGAATGAAGGTAAATCTGATTTAGAGATAGCTAATTTTTTCGGAGTTAAAGAAACAACAATAAAATCTTATAGAACTCGTGAAGAAAATGCAGGACGATTTACTAGAAATAATTATTTTTCAGAAAAAGATATACAATTATCTAATGAACAAGAACAATTTATATTAGGAAGTTTATTAGGAGATTCTTCGATTAATTTTACTAAATCCATGAAGAATGCTAATTTACGCATTGTACATTCTATTAAACAGGAAGAATTATTTATGGAAAAAGTTAAAATTCTAGGAGAGTTTATGGGAAATTATAAATTATATACACCATCTCCAGATAAAAGAACTGGGAAAATTTATCAAACATGGAGAGGTAGTAGTAAATCTCATAAACTATTTAATGATATTTATTATCTATTATATCCAAATGGAATTAAAACTATTACATCTGAATTCTTAAGTAAAATAAATAATCCAATAGCATTAGCGTTTTGGTTTATGGATGATGGAACATATTGTGGTACACTAGCAACTAATGGTTTTACAGAAAATGAAGTAGATCTTTTAGTTAATTGGATGTTTGATAAATGGAATATATCTTGTACTAAACAAAAGAACAAACATTATTTTGTTATATATATTTCTGAAAAATCTAGGTTTGATTTTGAAAAATTAATTTTTCCTTATATAATCCCGTCAATGTATTATAAACTTAAATTTATTAATGATTTAAAAGCAGAGTCGGTATAAAACCTGGTGAACTCGGGGAAAGTCCTTAGAGCTTTAATTACCAAGTATTTATAGTAATATAAATATGGATGAACTAATTACTCATGTATGGTAATAAGATTAAAGATTGGATAATCCCGATCTAAGTCTCCTATTAGGAGGAAAGAGTAACGACTATCGAAAAGCTATTTACAATAGAACTTAGTAGAGTAGATTCTAAGTAGAATCGAAGTGCCAGGCGTGTAAATATTTTACATAGATGATATAGTCTGAACTTTAGAGAAATCTAAAGATGATATGTGGAAACGATATATCAGAGACAAAATTGAATGCTAAAGAATTATAGTTATCCAAATTAAATGCAACAGCAAGTACAATAAGTATGTACACATATGGACTGTCAATTGGAATGAAGTTTGAAGATATAGCTAAATTACTAATGTCAGATGTTGGTAAAATGTTAGCTTCTTTGACAAAAAGTAATGTATTCTTACAAACTGAATCATATAGTTCTATTGATCAAGTATTTGATTATTTTGATAAAATTCCAAATAAGTTTTTATCTAAATTTGATATTACTAGAGATTTAGATAAAAATAGTTTAGATATATCTCCATTAAATTTCTTTAGACAAAGTTTCTTAGAATAGGAAAATTGGATTAAAGATAAAGATGGAAAATAGTTACCATTTAATCAAGCGATAGCTATATTTGCAAAAAGTAATGCCACATTATAGAGTAAATTACAATCGTTAGAAAAATTGAGAAAAGCATATAGAAGTAATTCTGTTTATGGTAATGAAGTATATAACTAGTTAATAGATTTTATAGAAGAATATACTAAAAATTTAGATCTTGCTTCTAAGAATGAAGGAATTATGGATGATTTAAAAATTCTCGCAAATGGAGCAGCTGAATTTAGAACATTAGGATAGATACTAAGCCTAAATCAAGGAATAAAAACAGATTTATCTGGATTTATTAGACAAATTAATAATATAGAAAGAGTTATTTATAACAAAACAAAGGATGAAGCTGATATAATAGATTTAAAAAGATTTGCTTTTAATCAACAGTATAGAGAAGCTATGGTATAGAAATATGAAGAGGTTAAAGATACAGTAAATGTATTAGATGTCATTTCTACAGTTTCTCATTATTTAGGATATGTACAAACACTAGCTACAGCATTAGCAGAGGAAGAATAGTCTTTTAAATTTAGAACAATTCGAGCTTTATCTTTATAGTTAAGTAATGATATAAATTATAAAGATGAAAATAAAATAATTAATGGAATAAGTAAGTATGTAGGTGATTATTTACGTAAAACTTGGATGAGACATAATAACATACAGGTAATAATTCCAAAAGGCAATAAAGCATTTGATAATAATGGAAACTAGTATGATTTAACACAAGATACTCCTTTTAAATTAGGAACTGATTGGGGTGATGCTACATTTAGAATGTTTGTCGAAAATACAATTATTCCAGATTTGAAAATGGGTAAAATTAAACAAGATGTATAGTTTGATCCAATCAGTGATAATAGATTTATAAGAGATTTAAATAATGATATAATTACTAATACTGTTTCCAAAAATCCGACTGTTGTATATACTCTTCCGATAAATATGTTACCTAGAACAAATCCAGAAAGAGCTTTACTTAATTCGTATAAGTCTGAATTTAATAAATTAAATAAATATTCGTATGAATATACTGTAAGTAATTATAATAATGATGGTAATTTATAGAATTATAGTATAGCATCAATACCTTTACTTGATATATTTACTTATTACGGAATGATTGCAGATAGTTGGAGATTAAATGAAAAATCATTAGTTCCTATATTAGAAGATTTTTAGACATCTGGACAAATATAGAATTTTCATGATTTTGAAGCAGCTATTGATAAATCCGATATAAGTTTAAAGAATATAGACTTAGATGAAATTATTCCATATATAGCTCCGTATGATAGTCCTTATAAATCTTATTCTACTAACATTTGGTATAGGAATCCATTAACTAGAAAAGTATAGTTAATGAGAAAATTGAGTAGATAGGATTTTGAAGATGATGTTTATGATGATTATGAGAATCAAAACATTATAGGTAAATACGAATTTCAAATATCTGATGTCGATACTAACTACTTTCAAACAGGAAGAATTGATAGTCCTACTAAAACGATAAATTATAATTTGTAGGATGGTGATCAACAATATGCTGTAAGAATAGAATATGATATAGATTCCGGACAATTAATGAATGTGGCTGTTGATAGTAATAAGTTAGATTTAGGAATATCGAAAATTCCTACTATAAAACAAAATGGTATTAAGAAAGTAGATAAGGATTTATTAGATTGTCTTATTAAAAATAAAATGAATCCATGTTAACATGTATAAATAAAAATTTTCCTGAATATCAGACTTTGAAAAATAAGTCTGGTATTTAGGAAACTATATTAGACGCGGTTTGTAGAAATTTCTTAGATAAATACAATAGATTTCCACATTTAGATGAATTACCTAATGCAAATTCCGAGCCGTATTTAAAGAAAACATTAAATATAGATAAATATAATGGTACTTTAATATCTAAGGTGTTAGATACTACTGGGAAAAATACAATAGAAGAAGCTAATGCAAGTATTAATGATGAATATAGAGATTTAGAAGTAAAATTAGTTCCTATAGAACAAGAAACCTTAGTAGAAATATCGCATAAACCAACTGCTTATAATTTTGATAATGAAACTATTTAGGTTGATTCTAATCCCAATAGTCATATTGTATTTAATAATTTAGTTTAGAAATTATCTGATCTATATGGAATTAAATTTAATACTATAACAGATGCTGAATTAAATTCAGAATAGTGGAAAAATTTAATTTCTGATGTTGGTTCAGTTAATTCATTTATTTATAATGGAGAGATATATATAAATTTAGATAAAAATTCTGTAGACTCTCCGATACACGAAATGATGCACATTTTAATAGGGTCAATGAGATTTACAAATCCTAGTGTTTATTAGCAATTAGTTGATTCTGTATAGAATTTTCCTAACTATTAGAATCTTATTGGAAATTACTCAAATAGAACTAGAAATGATGTAAATGAAGAGATATTTGTTACAGAAGTATCTAAATATATGTCAGGATTACCTTCTAATATAGGAAGTTTAGATTCTAAATTACAATACGAAATAGCATATAACATTAAGAGAATATTGGATATTGCTCTAATGGGATAGGATAGCGTCAAAGCATTATCTCAAGATAAGTTAGCACAATTATCATTTAAATAGTTGGCACAAGAAGTTAATTCATCTATAATGACTAATAAGTTCTTTGGGACTTTAAATGTCGAAGGCTCTGCATTGCATAGGAAATTAAATAATATTAAGTCAGATTTAATTAAATAGTAGTTGTTAAAGGAGGTTTGTGATTAATGGCATGTAAATATTATTATAAAGGACACGAATTTTAGACGGAATCAGAATTAGATGATTTCTTATTAGAAAAAAGACCATACGAATCTACATTAGGAGATTTAGTATTTAGTAGGACTTCTGCACAATTACATGTAGCTTAGTAGTTAAGTACTATAGCTAAAGATGCACATGCTTTAAGAAAAAAATATAAGGAAATGTTAGATTCTGGTAAAGCTATTTATAACGAAGATGGTGAAATAGCTTTAGAGGATCCTCCATATATAGGTGTAAATAAATTTTTATCAGGTCTTAAAAATTCGGAAGGATAGTTGTTATTTCCTGAGTTTAGGGAAGAAGAATATTGGTCTAGAAGGTATTCTAATTGGAAAATAGGTTCTTTTACAAAAGATGAAATTGCAGAATTTGAGCTTGATCCTAACAATTTACCAAAAATTACAGACTCTTCTCAACACAAATAGATGAGGGAATAGATGACTAAACGATGGAAAAATCAAAGTTACATTGGAAATGCAATACATGATGTATTACGAGTGTGTTTTTCTAAAGAAAATGGAATATATAATATTACATTAGACGAACAAACTTTAAGAAATAAAATAGAATCAAATATATCAAAAAAGAATGCTCCATATTTAACTGATACTTCTATAAATCAAACAATTAAATACGCACAATAGTTATATTAGGATCTTATGTATAAATTTGGAAACGATTTAGATTTTTATCCAGAGTTTATAATATCGTAGAATACTAATGTAATACATAATGGAACTCCTACTACTTTATTAGGAATAATTGACTTATTAATTGTAGATAGTACTGGTAAAGCACACATTATTGATTACAAAACATCTATACACGGGTACAGTGAATTTGGGGTTCCTAAGAAAACAGCATATACTTATCAAACTGCTACTTATGCTAGAATGTTAGAGAAGTATGGATTAAATATGTATGGAAGTTCTAGATTGGTAGCTCCTATACAAATTACTAATTTTAGGAAAGATGGTGATAATTATGCTTATGATGGAATTTTAGCTCCATAGTCATTTACTACTATAAGTACATCATTATCTGAAGAAAAATTATGGGAGAATATAGATGAATTTATGCCAGCTCCATTTAAGTTATCTATAACTACACAAGAAGCTACGTAGCAAGTTAAAGATATTATGAGTGAATGGTTTCCTGATTATTCATCTGTTCGTGAAATTACACAAGATGAAGTAATTAAAATGCTTAAACAGTGGAAAAAATTGACTCCTGACGAAAATAATATATTCACATTATCTTTATCTGATGGTAGTAGTCCTATAACAGCTAATTCAGAACCTGAGTTTGTTTAGAAAGTAACAAAATTTATGCAAAGTTAGCCTGCTAATAGACTTAGATATACAGCAGATATTAAGCGTGCTATAAACGAAGCTATAAAAAATGGAATAAAAAGTGTAGACTTCCCTTCTCCTAAGTTTAGATCTACTGATAGAGAAATGTATTGGTTACGTGATAACTTATCTCCGTATTGTAATGGAACTTGGGAAATTTTAGATAACGAACTGTTAGAATCATTCGGAATATTAACATTAAAAACAAAAGATGGATTTTATCCTAAACAAATAGATTTTATTAGAGTTAGTACTAATAACTTAAAAACTAATTATAGAAAATATCTAAGTAAAGATAATCCATTGAAGAATAGAACTTTATTAACAGGATCTTATGAACCCGATGTTGCACAAAAATCCAGATCTAATTCAATGATGTTAGAAGCAGTAAATGGGAACATAGAATTAATGGAAACATTACTTCTAATTAATTAGATGTCTGGTATAGAAGGATATACAGTTGGTAATGTACGTATAGTTAATCCTAAATTTGGTGATGGATTATTGGTAACAAATGAATAGTTATTATACTGTTGGACGGAGTTAAACAAACACCATAGAGTTTAGAATAATAAGATTTCTGATGGAACTATCAAATTTGCTACAATGTACGAATAGTGTAGAATGTTATTCGATCATATAATGACAGAGGGTGATAATTATGGATGGAGAGATAGTTATCGAAAATTATCATCTTTAAGAGAATGTAGAACAGTTCTTGATGAAAATATAGATGCTAGTGCTCCTGATAAAATAGCAGCTTTGAATAAAGTATTATCAATACTTAACACTGTAACAACTAGTAGAACTGGATATAATTATCTAGACAAAATATACACAAATCAAGCAGAAATAAACTCCAAAGAAGTTTCTTTACATAATGCAATTTTATTTGCAATCGCTGAAGCTAATGGAATAAAATTTAGACAGTAGTTGTCTGACCATGATAAATGGATTGAAAGTATCATGATATTTAAAGATGGTTGGTCTGGAACATATTTTGATAATCCAGGAAACATGAACAGTGAAACTTTAAATTTAGTTACTTAGCTTACAACGTAGGCTTATCAAAATGTACGTGATGAAATGCAAAAAGAAAAAGTGGAAATTACTAGGCTAATAAGAAACTTAAAAAGATAGAAAAGTTTTGGTAAGTTAGAAGAAAGGACGATAGGAAATCAAGTTTCATTATATGAAAATATGACAGAAGTAACAGCTGATGGAGATTTTATGTTTAAAAATCCTAATAGGTTACAAGGAGCTGAAAGAGAATTTTTAGAGTATTGTCTATATAAGATAAATAAAAATAGGTATCCCCTTATGACAGATGAAGAGCTTTAGAAAATGAAAGAAACAGATGATGTAAGATATTATCGAGTTCCATTAGCTAGGGGTAGTGATGATTCATTGGTTTCTACAGTAGGATTATTATCTGCATTAAAAGGTAAATTAAGGTATCTTATGCCATCTGTTGCATTTAAAAAAGCTAGGGAAAAGTTAGAGGGAATTTTCAATGCCGAAGTTGAGACTAGTGACTAGCAAGATTCACAAATATTATTTACTATGACTAATTTATTTGATGGAGGAGAAAATGAAGCTCGAAGATTAGATAAAATTAAGTCATTAGGTATTGAAAATCTTGAACACAATCTAGAAACATTATTATATAAACACTTGTTTGCATATTCTATAAAAGATAATGTAGATGGAGTATTTCCTATGATAAAAGCAGCTATGATTCATCTTGCAACACAAGGATCTATATAGAACAATGTATTCAGTAAAGATATGGAATACATTAATAATTATATTAGAAATAAGATCTTTAATCAATCTATAGTAGATCCAAAATTGCAAGGTCTTGCTAACAAACTAGGATTGATTAAATCCGCAGCATCAAAAGCTACCTTAGCATTTGCTCCAGTACAAGCTATTTATTAGCCTTTACAAGGATTATGGGTCGATATAAGTTTAATGATTAGAAAACCCGATGGAAAAGATTCTTTTACTTTTAATAATTTCAAAAAAGCATTAAAGATAGTTTATTCTGATTTAAGTCACTTTTCAGATACTCCAACTTTATGTTCTGCATTTAATGAATTATTCGGATTAAATGACATAGATATGAATACTTATGTGGATAAAATAAGTACTTCTAGAAAAGGTATTTGGAATTTTACAAATATGTTATTTAAATTTGCTTCTAGACCAGATTATTATAATAGAATGACTATTTTTATTGCTTAGATGTTAGGAGATGGCTGTTATTATGCGCATCATATAAATGAAAAAGGAGAGTTGATATACGACTGGAAAAAGGATAAAAGATTTGAGGCATTTGCTAACGGTAGGGTATCTGATCCCAAGTATAACGAATAGAGATCGTTATATTACGCTGTAGCAAAACAATTTGAAGCAGAGCGTACCAGAAACAAAGACGGAACTTTATTTAAATTAGATATGTCTAATCCACAACCTCTACCTAGAGCATATACTAATAAAGAAGCTGAAAGTATGAAATCACTTGCTGATGATATTTATGGATATTATTCTCACGAAAAAAGATCCTTAATAATGTCTACATTAGCAGGAAGTATGTGGTTGCAATTTAAAACATATTGGTCTGGTAAAAAGAATTAGTATTTACAATCTGGAGGTGTACGTCTTAGAGGAAACTGGGAACATTATACTGAAACAATAATTGATAGAAATACAGGAGAAAGAAAAACTGTAAAATATTACTATCAGGTAGACTAGAGTGGTAATATCCTTTATAATGAACCTCCTTTAAGTGAAGATGAAATAATCAGAAGAGGAATGCAAACTATAGCTCCTGTAATGTAGTGGAAAGGGCTTTGGCAAGAAGGAATTATGGCTACATTTGCGGAATTAGTTATAAATAGTAAAAATGCTGGATCTTTTAAACAAGGTTGGGATGCTACTTGGAATAATCAGGATGAAAACCTCAGAAGAGCATACAGAAGTAACATAAAATAGGCTGGTTATGATTTAACAATGTGGTTGATAGGAGGATCAATAATCGGTGCATTATTAGCAGATTGGTTAAAAGAATTAAAAGAAGATAATATAAAAAATAGAGATGTTGTTACTGGTCTAGGTATTACTGCTGCAAATATTGCTGTAATGGCTGTAAAAAATTCATTTATGGATTTTAATGCGATAGAATCTATCGGTGGACCACTTGGACAATGGACACCTTTTTCTTTTGAATGGGGAGCTAGAATGACTAACCAAGGTATAAAAGTTCTTACAGGTGAAGAAGATCTCTGGGATGGAATAGTTAAAACATCAGGAGGTTTAAAATAGATTAAACCTGTATTAGATGCAATTAAACCAGATATGTTTAGAACTAAGAGAGAAGGTGGTACATTTGGAACATAAAATTAGTTATGACATACACTGAATTATGTAATAAAACTAAAGAAGGAAAATTAGGAAAACTTCCTAATTTTGAAGGATATTTTAAATGGGATTATGCTATTAATAATCTTATATTTTACAATGGAGATTTCTAGTGTAATGCAAAAGATTTAAATATCCAAGATAGAACAGATTTTTACTATATAATTTAAAAAAAATAAGCCCTTTATCTACAAATTACGTAATGTAAAATGTAAATAAAGGGCTAAATTTTTATAAATATTTTTGACTTATTTTTAGACTGTTTTAGACATTTATTATTGAAAATAATGAAGTTATCAACTTTGGTATGAAAGTGTCTGAGATCGTCTGAAATAGTGTCAGACGGTTTAAGTTTAGTTGTGTACTAAAACTTGTATATTATAGTTCTCAAAATAAGATGACAATTTTCATAATAATTCATTAGAAAAGATAAGAAGAGAATTGTTTATAACTCATTGATAATCAATAAATTAGATTGTTTTTAAGTCATTATATAATGACTAAGTGTGTATTTAAATGAGTAGTTAGTCATTATATAATTACTGACACAGATAAATATGATTATTAAGACTTTTTAACATTACTTGTAGTAATTATTTTTGTGATTAATGTTATATTTGTAAAAATAAAAGGTATTGATATGATTACTAAGGAAAATGTTAAAGTAAATGAATTTGGAGAAATTATAACGGCAGAACAAACTATAGTTAAAAAAGTAAACGCGGAAGAATTTTGCCAAGTATATTTGAAAGATAGTGAAGATTTTAGTAATTTAACTGGTTCTGAATATAGAGTTCTTATTCAATGTTGGTTATTTTCTAATTATTATAAAGATGAAAAAACAGATATGATTGGGAATATGATTACTTATAATGGATTTTTTAAAGAACAAGTAATTCAACGTACTGGATTAAAAGAAGGAACTATTAAAAATGCAATAAGTTCATTAGTTAAAAAAGGTATGTTGATTAAAGATAAAAGTAAAGGAGTATATTATTTAAATCCAAAATATTTCTTTAAAGGTAAATTAGGAGATAGAACTAAACTAATAAAGAGAACTATTGAATATCAATTTAGTTAAAATATATAATAAAATTACTAATATTATGTTATATCTTATAAAATCAAGAGAATATCTTAAAATAGGTTTCACAAATAATTTAGAAAATAGAGAAAATAGTTATCACACTGAAAATCCAGATTTTGAATTTATTTCTACAAGAGAAGGTAACAGACAAGATGAATCTTATTTGCATAATTTACTTTCTTCTAAAATTCATCATAGAGAATGGATGTTGTATGACGAATTTATAATTGAATTGTTTAATAATATTCAATTACCTAGTGAAATGGAAAAAGAAAATATTATTAAAAAATTAAAGGATGATAATAATAGTTTAAAATGTTACATAACAAATTTAGAAATAAAAAACAGAAACTTAGAACAAGAATATTTAAATCATGAAGATCGAATTAACAGTAATACTGAACAAATCAGACAAATGGAAGAAAAATTACGAAAACAGGACGAAAATAATGAAGAAATAAAAGAAGAATTACGAAAATGGAAAGAAGAAGATAAACAGAAAAACAAATTAATAGAATCTTTACAAAGAGAATTAAATAATTTGAAAAATCAGACTAAACCAAACCCTTATATAATTTAAAAAAATAAGCCTCGAAACTTAGGACGAATCCTAATTTTCGAGGCTTCAGTATTAATTATATAAGTTATTGTATCACTTAATCCGATATCTATATTTTATTCCATTTTTAAGTTTAATTGACGTATTCTTTCTTTACAGATGTGTATTATTTTCTCATAGTCCATAATTCTGGATTCAATCTCACTCTTTCCAGATTCTTTTTTAGTTCTAAGAACTCTTTTAATAATGTCAGCATCCCAAGGATTTAAGTTATAATCCTTCCATATAGACCAAGGTTGTATTATATGATTACTATAATTACTTGTTCCAACATTATAATCCCTTGTATTACTATCATCTATGATTCCAATTTTTCTAAGTTTATAAAATAATTCTTTGGGAATACTGATCACGGGAATTTTTTCAGAAGACATATTTCTTAACAATATTAGAAATTAATTTACCATCTGCTTGAGGAAATATAGATTTTAAATATTTAATTGCGTTTCCCATTTCTTTTTTAGGGATCTGTATTTTCATATAAGTAGCTTCACCATCATCAATAAAATCAGTAACCCAATATTTTTCAAAATATTCTTCATCGTCCTCTATAAAAGAATATATATCTGACTCATTTGCAGGCTCTGGAAGCAATTTTTTCAGCACTTCCAATTCATTCCTACATTCCAACTCCAAGTCCTCTCTATGCGCCTCAGAGAAGCCTTTAATATCCTCCTCTAGTCGTTTACACATTTTGGAGATTAATTGAATTTCAGATGCTTCATCGTAGGGTTTAGCATTCTTAGCTGTCTTTAAAAGCTGAATTTCAGCTTTTAAATTTTTATAAGCACGAAGTTCATCTTTATTTTTTGACTTCATAACTTCTTTAATTAACTCATCGATGTTTATCAGCATGTTATAAACAATTTTAACGGTCTAATGTAAGTTTTACTTTTACTGGAGTAAGATGATCTACTTCTGGAAAAAGTTCTTTATTTAATTCCATAGCACTACAGAATTTAACCCTCCATCTTATCTTTTTATCAGCACCTATGTATTTTTCTGGAAATTTTTCATACAAGAATAATTTATTGCTTCCTTCGTCTCTTACTATATACATATTTATTATTTATTTACAGAATTAACTAATTTTAAAAATCTAAATTCCTATTAATAATTATTATACTCCTTTAATTATAGATATTGCTACACTAACTAACAACATTAAAATAAAAAATATACTAAACACTAATATCATTCCTGTAATCACTGATATAGGAATCCATATTGGACTAAATACCCATATCCAATCAATTACTATTATATTAAATACCTTTAGTAATAAAAGAATTATTGTCAGTGTAAATAAGAATATCTCTGTTATATATCTTCCCATAATATTTGATTCTACATTATTTATCAATTTAAGGAATAACGTCGTAAGGCACAAACTGCTTGGAGTTTATGTCCTCTACAATTACATTAAATTGTCTCATTCATTATATTTTAATACGTTCTGCAAATGATTTATTGCATCCAACTGTCCATAGGTGAGAGATATTATAGTATCGTCATTTACGGTAACATCAATTCCCTCTCCATTAGTCCATTCAGTGACCTCTATGAAGTCATTATCTTTAGCTGTGTAATCGTACTTCTTTAGGTCATCGTGTACTGATTTTCTGTTAGTAAACTTCATAATACTTGTTTATTTATAATTTATTCTTCCCATTCAATTTCTTTAATAGCAATGTATTGTTCCATATTGTTAGTACAAGTTTCAAGAAATTCTATCGAGTCAAAAACTAATTTAGGTTGCTGTTCAATTATTTCAAAAGACGTTTTAATCAGTCTCGTTATAAGATATTTTCATTTCAGTGTTAAGATAAAACCACATCTCTCCTGAGTCAAATGTATATTTATGGTTCATGTCATATATCTTATATTTAAATTGATTATCTTTAGATAGAATTGTAAGAGGGTTATGTGTAACAATTAATAAAGAATATTCTTCTTTTATAACTTTATCTAATGCATCCTTAACACCCTTAACAAATTTTATTTGTAAATTAACGTCAAGTCCATTATCTATTTCGTCCAAAATAATTAGAGCTTTGTTACCTTGCTTATGATGCTTAGCAATTTTCTTAACAAACATACCTAGCATTATTAGAGATTTTTCTCCTCCAGATGTTCTCTGACAATACAATCCCCCTCCACCAACTAAACCACTAGCGGTAGCTGCAACTTCAAAAGAATTAGGATCATCAGTGACTCTATCCAAACAGAATACTTCATCAAATTGATCTAATCCCTCTATACTAACATTAGCTTGAAATTCTAAAGCAGCATTTTTATTAACTGACGAGCACATACCATCCCAACAGTCTTTATTAACTTCTTTAAGAGTATCTTTAATTCCTCTGATACCTCTAAGTATGGATGATTTTCCTGTCCTATTATTACCAGTTATAAATAATACGTGAGAAGGAGAAACGTCCAGATTGAACTCCTCTCCTTCCTTAAAACTTTTATAACTATGGTTAATCTTTATTGTTATCATTTAATTTTCAAATTATTCTTGTATTACTTCAAAATCATCAACATTCCAATCCTTGAGATCTTTCCATGCCTTAGTTTCTTGAAGCTGTGGTAAAAGTATCTGTTCTTTAACTGCTTTCTTAAGGTCACAGCAAGAATAATCAATATCCTCGAAATACTCTCCATCTTCATCTTTTCCAGAATCTATAATCTGATAATCATTAACTCTAATCTTAAGAGTTTTGCTCAGAGTTATACTTACTGTGACTTCAATTTCCTTCTCAGAATTATCTTTTTGGTTCCAAGGTGCATCAGGAGTATCAGCTCCTACTGGATAATCATAGTTATTCATAAATATTACCAGTTACTTACATCAGTTATGTCTTTAGTTTCTTTACAAGAATTACATTGTATTTCAATAAGATCTCCCAATCCAGTTGGAGTGAATCTAAATGAAAACTCTCCACCAATAGTAGAATACGAATCTTTGCCTAAAAGTTTTGAACAACAGTCTTTATGTTTTTCGTAGAACTGTTTCCATTCTTTGCACTCTTGTTCATTTAAACTAAAATTCATTTCACGTATAAGTTTAATTCTTCCATTAATTTTTTAATCCCTTTCTTGTTTAAAGACATCGACACAGTAGGTACTATCATTTTATATGGTACAATTTCGTCTTCACTACCATCTTTTTTATTTCCGTATTTAGATATATGTTTATACAATCTAGAATCAGTTGTCCAACAAGAATAACATTTTAAGTTTTTATTCTTAGCGTAGTAAAGATGTTTTAAAATATATTCCCAATATTCTAAAGATCCATCTTGTTTTTTTCCAAATTCATTATAATAGTGTTTTCCAAATACAATCCATAAAGAAATTCTACTAAATAAACAAATATAGATTAGTGGATTTCTCTCATGTCTTGGACTATTAAATTTATCTTTCCAATATAAATCATGTATGTTTATATCGAGTATTTTTCCTCTCCAATAAGAAGTAGCATATGGATAGTGGTATGGATGCCAACCAAAATTAATAGTTATATCTGGAAATTTAAAATATTTTTTAGCTCTCCACCAAGTTTTAAATGGATTTTCTATAGATACTGCTATAAGATTTTTATACCATTTGTTTCCCCAAGTTCTCAAGTGTACCATAATTCATTATAACTTTCACAACTAGTAATTATAAACTCTAATTTAACAAATTCATCATATTTTGTTGCACGGAATCCACCACATTCAACAGAACATAATTCTTTTTCAAATAAAGATTTTAACATTTCTCTAGCATGAATTCTAATATCACATTCATTTGGTATTAACGTCATTTCAATTTTTGAATTATACCACTCCCAATTAAGATATTTCATAACTTTGTACACTTTATGAAAATCAAAATTGTCCATTATATTATCTATTTGATTTAATTGTTGTTCTGTTAACATTTTCTTATTTTAAGTTAAATTTTATCTTAATAAGATTTATCATTGCCTTGTATTCACGCCCATACTTTGAGTCCCCATGCGTTTCTTCAACCCTTCGTTCAAATTCTTCTATACTACCACAAAAACATCCACATTTCACCTCTACTCCTTTGTCTTTGGTGATATAAGCATGGGTGTGCCTTAGCTGACTGCCAAAATAATCAAAGCCACAATGTTGGTCATTATTTTCGATATTTGCATTACCACATATGTGTGCGTTGCCGTTTATAATCGCATTACCACAGATATTTGCATTACCACATATGCGTGCATTACCTTTTACAATCGCATTACCGCAGATATTTGCGAATTCATAGATGATTGTAATACCTCCCACACTAGCATGACCATATATTTTCGCAGAATCAAGAACATTTGTGTAACTATAAACCTCTGCTTGATCAAAGACTTGTGCAGTATTACAGATTGTTACATTGCCATAAACATCTGCACGTCCAAAAACCTGTGCATTGTCATAAACCCCTACATTGCCACTGACCCTTGCATTGCCATAAATCATTGCACGACCGTGAATTAGTGCATTGTTGTAAACCTTTGCATTGTCAAAAACCTGTGCGTCATTACAAATCCAGGCATTTCCATCATGGCTCAAATTATCTTCATGCTCAATATATCCGCCCAACTCACCTGCTTCAGCATACTTGATTTTGCGAATACATTTAATCTGAAACAGTTTGATGCCAAAAGAATTGACAATAAATTTGTCGGTCATCTCAAATTTCTTTTCCATATTTATTTCTTTTTAGTTGGTAATTCCTTCCCTTTCTTGTTGGGGCAAGTCATTCGCTTTCAACGAAGAAAGCAGAGCTGCCGAAATCATCCAAACCTTTCTCGTCATTTATCAGGTATGAATGTTCTTCGAATCCGGGCTTGTCCATTAGAAGTTGGCTTTCAGGCCACCTTATTATATTGTAATTGGTTCTTTCTATTCCCTTCATATTTAAACTTTTTATTAATTAATAGGTTTTAAAACAAACTTAACTGTTTTTGTTTAAGTTTTGTGATTATTTTATTAGCTTCTGTGATATAATAATTATAATTAACGTTATTCGGAAATTCTTTTATTTCATCAAGATTGTTTGTTATAGTTACTCCATATCCTTTTAACATATTTATATATCCACTTCTTTCTCCTTTTGTATTGACTTTACATTTATAAAGACTATACCCATCAGTTGATACATAATATCTATTTATATGAGTAATTAATTTACCATTATATTCCACAGAAAAGGTTTTTGCCACTTTCTGAAAAGTTAAAAATTTACTAATATCTTTACAATTATATATGGTTTCTTTTAACGGAATATTATCTGCAAGATATTTATTAATTGCCTCTGGAATAATTATTGCATTCATTCCTTTCCCTAAAGATACAGTATCTATAAATAATCCTTTTTTCTTTAATAGTTTTGGATTTTTAGTTTTACTATATCCTTCTTTAATCGCAAGATAATCATTAATAGCAAATTGATAAAAGGCTTCAAATTTATCTTCTTCAAGTGTAAGTTTGGTTAATTTTTCCCATTCCCTACAAACCTGTTGAAACATTTTTTCTTCAGAACGAGATCTTAATACAAAGATTCCATCCGTATTTGCGTTTAAGACCTTACAACCAATGTTAATTAACCGTTCTGCTAACATTAATAACATTAATTGTCCATTTATTCTAACTTTCATAGCTGTAATGGGAGAATAACAAAAGCTATACTCATTTTGAAGCATGCCACTCACATTGTTGTTATCGTACAGGTTTTTTATCCCATACTTCTATAACTTATTAATTCGTTATAGATCCGCATATATTTTATTCTGTTCTAGATCAAACCACTCGTGGAGACATTTTATTCTGACTAATCAGGTTCAGTCTCTATGCTGTACGGTGTTGTAGACTCTTTAGTTTCTACAATTACCTCGGTATTATCATTCCAGACTTTCACCGATTTTGGTTTGTTTACATCATCCATCCCTGGATGAAGGAGCTGAAACGAAAATTCAACCCGTTTAAGGCTAACTTCAATGTAGCATCTTTTGTTTTAAATCCTTTATGTTTAGCTTCTACTCTTTCTTCTCTAATTTTAGAATAAATATGTAAAAACGCTTCTCCTAATTGAGGTGGATAAAATTTATGTTCTATTATAAGACTGGGATACATCGCTTTTCTCACACACTAAGACGTTTACTCGTGTGTATGAATCTTTCGACTCATTATCGACTATATCATAATTTATTTTGATACATTCCTTTTAAGGCTAGTTCGTCTTTATCTAAAAGTATGTAATGCTAGCTCCCAAAATAAATTCAAACTTTTTCGGATATAAACGTCACTTATACCCTACTTCCATAAAGGAATAGTCTGTGAACCTTTTACCTAAAATAGGTAACTTGGCTGCGGATTATCCAATCTTTTGTCTTTTTACCTTATCAAAGTGATTAGTTTTGCCCTTATATATTACTATTATAAGTTGGTAACAAAAGCTCTAAGAATGTTCCCGCAATTTAGTTTGTTTTACTTGCGCCAATGTATTAACGCAACATCAATATCTGAAATTACCCAATTTTCATCAGATTTGAATATATCAGGTGTATTTACACTATGAATACCACCCACTCCTATGGTATATTCAACATTATCTAGTAGAAAATGTCGTTCGTAACCTTTTCTACCTGGAGATACTTTTTGTTTTTTAAGTTCTATTAATACATCTTGTAAAATCGGATTATCAAATTTGATAAATGGTAAAATTATTTGATTAAGATCTATAACATCACACGGATCTCGTAAATCTTTAATATCTTTCCATTTTAATTTAGTTTTTTCCAAATATTTTTGTGCAATAATTTGCATTCCAATATTCACCCCATCTTTATTTAAAACATCAATATTGTATTCTTCTTCAATATTAAGTCTTAAATCAATATCCGATTTACATCTGTTTAATAATTCTGTTGTACTCTCAACGTCATTGATATTGTATGCAGCCATCTTTGGAATTTCAGAATCTGGTAATGGTTTACTGAAATCACCTTCATATTCTTGAACATTTGAATATTGCATTGTTACTTGCATAGATTTTAAACCTACTCTAAGTTTTTGAGAAAACAACATTGTGAGTAAATCTAAAGTGTCAAAATAAATAAGATGTTTCCATTTATACCAAGATTGAATACCGTCTCCAGAATTAACAATTTGATTACTTAATTCAAATAATTCAGCACATATTTGTGCATAATTACAATTTATTAATCGTTCTCGATTAGCAATTATATAATTAATTATAACATTATCGTAGTGTATATTATTATATCCACAAAATATATATTTATCTTTAATTTCTTTTCTAGAGTTTACTTTTGTTTTAACTCTATGAAAAAAATTAATTATTTTGTGTATGTCGTTTTTTCGATTTGAAATTTCTAATGAAACATTTTTATTTGATTCTGTTTCTTTTAATGTGCAATAAAAAACATTGGGAAATAATTCTATATCATATACAATAACAATCTTATTTCTTATTAACATTTGTTCTTTGTATTTTCATTTTTGGACTCCATATTTCACCTTCCTTTCCTTTAATACACCCTATACCAATCCAATCTATATTAGGAAAATATTCAAAAATGTATGTTAAGAATTTTATACTAATATCTGGTGTTTCAAAATCATTAGTATATAACATTACATAATTATCCTCTTCATTATAATATCCTCTAATTGTATGTAAAAAAGGAATATTTTCGTCACTGAACCATTCCGCGCAAGAACTATCCAGATGTTTTTGTCTGGGAAACTTAATTAATAAAGTTTCTGGATGGATATAAAAAGGTTTTCTTAATGTTCTAAATTCATTTAAGTTCATTTTATTCACAATATATTTTTAATTCCTTTGAATAGTGTTTTCTAATATAACTCAAAGAATCTTGTAATATTTGTCGAACTCTTTCTGTTCCAAGATCAAAGCGTTCAGCTATTTCTTTATTTGATAACGGTTCTATCCCTATACCAAAAGACATTCTCAAAATATCTCTTTCTCTGTATGAAAGTTTAGTTAGTATAAACTCAAATATATTTTCAAGATCAGTTTGATTTAACGAATCGTCTGGATCAATTACATCATCGTTAGGAATTATATCTAACAGTGTTACATTTTCATCACAACTGAGGGATTTTTCTAACGAAACTGTTTTTTTATTAAATGATAATATTTTATTTATTTTACTTGAGTCTATGTTTGTTTCTTTTTCTAATTCCGTTGTCGATGGAATTCTTCCATTTAATTGTTCAAATTTTTCACTAACTCTATTTAGTTTATTTAAATGTGAGATTTGATTTGTTGGAAGTCTAACAAGATTTCGATAATCCGATAATGCTTTCATTATAGATTGTCTTATCCACCACACAGCATAAGAGATAAATCTGAATCCTCTATCGGGATCGAACATTTTAGCTGCTTGAACACATCCAATAGTTCCCTCTTGTATTAAATCTACTAAGGGTAAACCTTTCCCTTGATATTGTTTAGCAACGGATATAACAAATCTAAGATTTGCTTTCACTAATTCTTGTATAGCTTTTTCATCTCCATTTTTTGCTCTTCTGGCAACTACAATTTCCTCTTCAGGATCCAACATTGATAATTTGGATACCTCTTTGAAATATAATCCCAAAGAGGCATCTTGTCTATCAGTTATAGATTGAGTGATTTTAAAACTTTTCATTAAAAATCACTATTCTTATTTTTAAATTCATAATTAAGATCATCTAGATATTCTATCAGAACCCACTCACCTTCTACATAGTTTTCTATCACGTTAGATGACAGTGCCTTTTTAATTGCAGTAACAAACACATTAAGGGTTACAATATCCATGTATTTGTGCATACTATCAAAAGAATTATTTTCAGTAATAGGTTTCTCATATTCTGGACACAATACATCCAATTCTTTGGCTGTTATTATTTCATCTATATAAAAATCCTTAATGTGTCCAATTTTAACGTTATAAAATGTTTTAGTTACCATAATTTATAATATATTTATTATTCATAATCACGTATGCAAATTCCAACAGGCTGTTGGGGAATCTCAGAACCTTCAACACCTGACATTTCAAAATATTTTATTGTTAAAAGTTTACCTATAAGTTTATCTAAATGTTTTCGATACCATTGTTTTTGTTCTCTGTCACCCATAGGTTTACAATTAAATCTTTGACCATTCGGAGTTTCTAATATAAAACACATATCTTCTTCTCTTAATCCTTCGGAAAGACCTACTATCGGATATTCTGCTTCAAAATACTCTTTTATCTTAATCCAATCATTAGAACGTGTACCTGGTTTATACTTAGATTCAGCTTGTCTGATTACCAAACCTTCCCACCCTTCAGAAACATATCCATCATGTAATTTTTTCATATTATCAAATCCTCTTGTAAGTACGTGTGGCAGAAATTGTATATGAAGAGTATCATCTGAAAGATGTCTTTCTGGATTAAATTCAGACAGTTGTAGCTCTTTACTCCATTTTTGCATAAGAATATATCTTTCGGAAAATGAGAGTTCTAAATCGGCTATATCATACCAATAAAATTCTAAATCTTTTCCATCTTCTATTGTTTTCTGGGATCTACATATTCCAGAAATTTTATTAAGACTTTCTCCATATTTATAAATTTCGCCATCTAATATTACGTTGGGATGATTTTTAAAAAATTGTATTAATAACGGATGAGTTATAATATGATATATAGCTAAATCATAATTAGTAGCACCTCTAGAAGCAGTTCTTATTCTTTCCCCATCATAAAATATTAAAGCTCTAACTCCATTTACTTTTCGACTTCCGTACCAATCTCTATCTTCAAAGATTTTACGATTTGTTACAGCCGATTCTTGTTTGGCTAACATGGGTTTTACAGTATCTCCACGCATTTTAACATCACCATAAATCTCATTAAGTTCTTCTAAAGAGTATTCATTTGGATGTTTTTCTACAATTTTGTATGCCTTATCTGTATATTCTTTAACTAAATGATTATATTGTAAAATAGTTTGCTCTCTGTGAGTTCTTCCTGCTTTTCCTACTTTTATCCATATTTCTGGAGCTTTTGTAGTTTTACCTTTCACTTGGCCATATTCTCTAATAATAAGAAATCCATGTTCAGGTTCTTTCCATTCTTCATCCCAAGTAATTACAGCAAATCTAAATTTTCCAGTAGATGATTTTCCTAATAAATAAGTAATCATTAATTTTTAATCATATAAATTGATTGGAGGTGTATCTTTTAATTCATACAATCTTATAGATAATATAGAATCGGTATCACTAAAAAGATCATAAGGAAGCCTATCATTAAAACTTTCAAACATTTGAAAATCATCATCTGATAAAGAATCAATCCAATCTTTATGTAATTTATCATTGAATGAATTTTTACTTGCTTCATCAACGTATGAAGCCTGATAAAGTACATCTCTAATAACATTCCAATCAGCTAAATCTCCAAACACCCCCTCTGGAAAATAATCAGCATAACTTTTCCTTAACTTTTGAATTACTTTGAGTTCATTTTTCAACTCATCTAATTCCGATTCGTTCATTACATAAATTGCGTCTATATCAGCTCCATCTTTTGCTAGACAGTCAAAAATAACAGCGTAATTTTTCATTTTCTGTAGTTTTTTACTATTTCCCAAAAACCTTTTATATTTTCAATTAAAGTTTCGTTTGTATCAGAAATGCTAAAATGGGAATATAATATTTTAAATAACCAAGAATAAATTTCATTTCTAGCATACTCTTTAAACGAAAATTGTATAATTGTGTCAAATAATTTATCACCATATTCCATTATATCACATTCCCATATTGGTATTCTAAGTGTCTTTTCAACTTCGTTTATTCTTTTATATTGTTTTATATAATTTAAAATAAGTTCAACGAATTGTTCTTCTGTTATCATTGTTTAGTACCAAATTTCAAATTGAATACTTTCATTAGAGCCTAACTTATCAAACTCTGGAAGCAAAGTATCCTTCACGTAATCTCTAACACTTTCAACATCCTCAAAATAGTACTCATCATAATCAGTACTTCCAAAGAAGAATCCCTCCTGTGTAGGAAGTAGTTCTTCAGCTTTACTATGGTCATCCAGTATAGTGTTACATCTTCTCAGAAGTTCTTCAGCATCCTCCTTGTAAATCTTCACCTTACAAAAATTCCTTATCTTATACCCAAGTTGACTTTCAAAGAAGGGAATTAGGAAATTCACTTTGTTAAAATATCCAACTTCTTTGGTTTTCATCTTATAGAAAAATAAATCTAATCCCATATTAACAATTATTTTGTCCCAGAACTTCCGAATCCACCACCTCTATCAATACCAATAGACTGAATTTCACCTAAACTTTTATTTTGCCATTCAATTTTTTCAAATTTATTAAGTACAGCTTGAGCAATTCTTTCCCCATCTTCAATCCAAATTGTTTCAAACCCTTGATTTACAACAGGAATTCCAATCTCAGACCTAAACCCACTATCAATAGTGCCTATACAGTTAATTAAATTTAATCCTTTCTTTATAGCAAGTCCACTTCTAGGTCTAATCTGGATTTCATATCCTTCTGGAATGGCTACAAATAATCCTGTTGGAATTATTGCTCTAGCCATTGGTTCTAATCTAAGTAAAGTAGTAGAATGCTCCTCTCCTTTAAAAATTATTTCACCTTCACCATAGATTTTTAAAGGTTTGTCTGGAGATATTCTACTAAAATCTGCTCTTAAATCACATCCAGCGTCAGTTGAGCAGACGTATTCCGGATTCTTGTTATTAGAATTGTTATAAATAGGTATAATCATAAACTTTCTTCTATATTATAGTTATCAATAAAATCTTTATAATTCAATACTTTTAAAAGTCTGTTATCTTCATCAAATATTAAATAGTCACCATCATTTACATTCTGCCAATCATGTCTTTTTGTATTAACTAAACACTGATTTAAATGATAATTTAAGTTTTTATTACCAATTAAATTAGTAATTTCTAGAATATTTTCAGACTTGAATTGTATTGCTTTTCTTTTTACTGGTTTAGGTGTACAATTTATCATACAATATAAGTTTTGGGTTGAAATATATTATCTATTACTAAATATCTCATTCTCCGTAAATTTGAAATTGTTCTCCGAGACCATGTACAACTTCACAAAGTCTATCAATAACTCTAATTAAACCTTCTCTATCTAAAGATTCTAACCATTCTTGTCTAGTATCTTTATTACAATCTTCTATACAAGTTGGTTTCTTTTTATTATCTCCTTCTAATTGATCAAATATATAAATTCCTGATAAATTATGTCTCATATTTTTTATTTACTAAATAGTTATATAGTTTATCTATTATATTTTCATACTCTGAATAGAATGCCTTAATTGGTTTTCCATTTTGTAAGATTATAGCAAAAGGTTCTAGTTTAGCTGCCCAGTAATTCTTTAATTTTAATCCTTCCTTTTTCCCTTTTCCGTCATTTGTGTTTATAAAATGAAAGGTTAAGGATTCATTATGAATCTCCTTAACCTTTTCGATTTGTTTATCATCGTTATATACAATAAATACTTCTGTCATAGTATTATATTTAAGCTACATATTATCCCTAATGCTATATCTGATAATATTGTAGCAATAACCAATGTATCTTTCTTATATAAATCTGGATTTTTATTTACAATATCATAACATCTTAGAAATACAATAAACTTAATAAAGGAAAATAATAATAACATTTCTGCTATTATTTTCATAATTAACTATCGCTATTATTTAAAAATTTATCAATTTGTTCCTCTGTAAAAGTATGAGCTACTAATAAACCTTTAAACAAGTCGAATAATTCGTTAAGATCAACATCTGAATATGGCAATATAGCTTTTACTTCCACATCTTTTATTTTTAATGATAAAACTGTACCTTCTTTCATGATTTACTATATACTACAGTTATATATCCGTTCGATGAGCGCATTACAAATTCAGGTGTGTACCCATCATTATACATCTCATTTAATCCTTTTTCTAATTTTACTGCGTCTTTATACATTACTACTTTATATTTCATATAGTTGAGTTTTAAATTCGTTCCAAAATAATTCCCCAGTCCTATCTATTAACCAATGCTTATCTTCTCTGTGTTCTACACTATAAAATCTTTGATTAGTTGTTTTACTAGTTAAAGGCCCTAGTTCTTTAATATAAGGTCCAAGTTTAATGAAATCCCACCATTGTAAATGAATTTTATCACTAAGTTCTTGTTTTCCACTATACCAAACTGTTTTTATAGGATAATACCAAGTTTTAATATGTTCAGCAAGACAATCTACTAAAAATGGATCGGAATCACCACCCATAAAAGCTATACAGGTAATTCCATCATTTCTTTTAATTAACTCTTCTATTTCATTTTTATTTAAAGGTTTTCCTATATCTTCTGCTAAATAAGGCGAGTGGCATCCCTTGCATCCTATTTTACATCCTGTAATATTTATACAGAGAGTAATTTCATCTGGAACCTCACTGAATGTGACTTGAGTTTCAATGTATTTAAGCATTATACTTCTGTTATTCCATGATTATATACACGGTGGCTTGCTTCTATTCGTCTTTCCTTACTATAAGAACTTATAGGCCTTAAAAACCCGATTATTCGTACCCACCAGTCTATATTTTTACTATGACATTTAGGACATTCTTGTATGGGAGCATTTATAACATGCCCACAATCCTTACATTCAGACATAGGTATATTAAACGTAAAGTAATTACATCCAATATTTACAGCATAATCTATCAATTTGATATATTGCTGATAACTTAAATGTTCATCTAAATGTAAATGACATGCCTGACCTCCTCCACAATACATATTTATGTCTCTGCCATGCAAATTTAACTTATCAAGAACAGATATATCTGGATCCCATTGCTTAAAGAAGTAACTGCTATATAAGTTTTGATCTTCTGGAACCCAGTAGCCATCTTCTTTGTCTTTCTGATACAGTTTGACTGCTAAATTTTCTCCCGATTCTATTACGCTCCTTCTGAAGAATTAAATTTATTTATTATATTTCTTATTCTTCAATCGGTGAAGGATGATCTAACACATAATTCAAAGTAAAAATTATATTTATGTTAGACGGATTAATATTTCTATTAATCTCTTGATATTACTATCAAGTCTCGACTATTGCATACCTTATTATAAACATATTCACATATATTTAATAAGATTCTCTTTACTTAGTCTGTCACGCTGCACACATTAAGTTGCTTGCGCCTCGTTGTCCTCTTAAAAGGAGTTCCGAGTCAATCAAAAGAGATTTTACATCCCCAGAGAGTTTAGGGATCGCTTCCAAATTGAATACAAAAGGACGTTTCTTATCGTGTATAGAATTTTTCTTATTCTGCTCTTGTATAGTCTCAAATATTAACTTTAGAAAGCTCTTGTACTCGGGATTATTATTTATTTCATACCCGAGAAATTCTGCAGCTTCACAATACCCTATAACTCCTATTGTACAATATAGTTTCTTTAAAAATATATATCCAGCATTAGAACTGCTATACATTCCTCTATCTTCAAGTTCATAGAGTATAGTCTTGAAGGCTATATGGTATTTGTAGACTCTCTCCAGTATAGTAGTCAAATACCTTTTGAGTTCATCTTCCCACTTATAAACATTATTAATAGGAGAAACAAGTTCTCCATCAAGATTTACCAGCATATTTGTTCTGCAAAAGTCTTGAATAATCCTATTAATATTAAGAGTAATCACATTACAACTACCAGTCATACATAGTACTTTTTATATTTCTATAAAATATGGGTCATATCTTCCTATATAACATATAGGTGTGCTATTTCGGTTTTCAAGAGCTTCATTTCTTAAAACTCTGCTACGTATCAATAGTAGCCCTACTTCCCTGCTCATCACTTAGGGAATGACCTCCACGCATATTAAATTTTGGTATAGCTTTTATTATGAACTATTTGACTTACAGTAGATTCGGAAATATTAGGAAACCACTTTCTTATAATTTCCATTATTTTATAACCATCACTGTATTTCTGTCTTATAAACGATACTTCATCTTTTGTCAGTATCTTTCTTTTTTGACATTTATTAGTTCTCTTGGGCATAGGAATATTAGTATAAATATAACCTAATACTACTTTTCTAAACCTACTTAACGAGTATAACTCTTTATAAGATTCCCATATGTCTTTCATTTTAACTCCTTCTACCCGTTTTATCCATACCTTCTTTAATTTAGCTCGGTATTACCATATTACTTCTAACTTAGGCTTCACCGATGCTACAAAGGTAATAAAATATTATAACTACCAAAGTAATATAAATAAAATTATTTCTTTGTAACATTGTCCGATTTGACAATTAAGCACATAAGGGCCATGACTTGACCCCAGTCATTCCTGTAGTAGAGCTAAATGTATTCTCAGTTATTTCATTTTGTACTCTACAACAACTAGATACTGAATTTGGATTATTGCTTAGATATAGAAAGAAACTACTACCTTTAGCCCATTCTTCAGCAACCCATTTCTTACATTCTTGATCTAAACAATCATGATTATCATGTAACATACATACAGAAGTTACAGGAAATGTAAGGGGTTTAATTAATCTTAACTCTCTAAGTAATTCCATAAACATTCTTTGTAAACAGTCTATTGCTTTCCATTCAGGTTTTGTTCCGTCAGGATAATAAAATTCATCAAAAAGAGCTTCATAATAATATTTATCAAAGAAGTTTAAATTACTGAAAGGACTATTGTAGCTTCTATTACCAGCTGGTTGATTTATTCCATAAATAAATTGTTTCATTCCTTTCCTAATACTATCTTTAATAGTACGTTTATTTATAGAATACTCTGAGGTTACTATAGCATTTAGTTTTTCATACCAACTAGTTCCAAACTCTTTAATTACATAATAATTTAAAGCTATTATATAGTCACCCATTGCCACTGCTCCACGAACTTGTGAAGACAGTAGAAACATTAAATTGGTTACTTGTCCACTAAAAGATTGAATGTCATTAGGTGCTGAAGGGGTTATCCCATCAATACTGCCTGTTCCTTCAAGCATTAAAGGATATAAAGTCGCAGCCATACAATATGCCTTCGGGGTAGGAGTCTGCGACTCATCATGTGCGTAAATTATATAGTTTTCAAGATCTTTTTCATATTGCTTAGCTATCTCTGGAAAGAGTTCAGATAACTTATCCTTTATTCTTTGTCTTTGAATAATTCTATTAGTAGTCTTGTATACTTCTCCTTCTAGATTAGCAACATTCTTCATAGTAACATTAGCGTTGGCATCTGTCTCTGAAGAAGTAGCTGCATTATCACTAGATAGACTATATTTATTCATATAATCTATTCTCTCTTTAATAAATCTAGCTTCACTATGTTTAGCTCTATAAAGAATATAAGACTTAGCAACTGATGGGAAATCATAATCCATCAACAGCTCCTCTACTTGATCTTGAATATCCTCTACACTGATCTCATTCCAGATACTAACATTGCTTGCAATTTCTTCTATTATAGATTTATCTATCTTATAATTACAAGATAGAAAAGCCTTTTGAAGGGCATTTTCTATTTTATGCACTTCAAAAGGTACAAGATTTCCATTTCTTTTTCTTACTTTTATCATACAATATTTCATTAATTAATCTTACAAAGATAAGATTAATTTACGAATGTATCAAATTAATTTAAAATACCTAAAATTCTACCTATTAAATAACATTTCTCAAATTTATTTACAATATCACGAGTATCATTAGTAAGAACTTGTGTATGTGCATTATACACGTTAAACATAGATGTTGAATTACCAGGTTTTACATAATATTGAGATTTATCATCTTCATATAGCAATTTATACGCATCTATAGAAGAACTAGTTGCAAGTTTTACCTTACCAAATCCATTATCATAATGTAAATTCATGGATTTTCTTATCCAAGATCCTAACATCTCATTAATGTACTCTGTATTATAAGGCACTTCTGTATTTGATAAATTCGTTAATATACTTTTTGTATTATCTGTTAATTCGAGCAATCTATCTAACGACTTATACTTAATGGGACGCTCTGGTTCTAATTCTTGAACACTCATAAAGTCAGGATTCCAGACACACATGTTGAGACACGCTGAGTTTAAGGCATTTCTGAAAATTTTCACTACTGGCTTACGAGTATCAAGAGCATATAACAAACTTATACTTTCTTTATGATTTTCAAAAGCATATTCATCCGGTAATACAGCTTGAATCCATACTCTATTGAATATAACATCTTTTTCTTTTTCTGTAAGACTTATTTGATTAGGAGTCTTAGCTTGTATAATAAAATTATCAGTAAACTTAGACATCCTTTCTAAAAAAGGAGTAACGTATTGTTCAGTACTAAAATATTCTTTATCCTTTATAATCGTCGGTTTTCCTTGCAAAAGTTCATTAATTGTTAGCTCCATGTATCAATCGTATTAGGTAATTCATGATAAAAATCTACTTCTTGTATTTTAACTCCACACCAACTTCGATAATAATCGTATTTATTTACAGCATTTCTAAGTTCTTCTTCAGAATATTCTGGAAATAACGCTTTTAATCCACTAGCTAAGTCCTCATATTGAAATCCATCCTCTTCAGCTTCGCACAAACGATCCATCATATCTTCCCATTCTTCCATACTAATTGTTGAAACAGGATTGTGAATTTCTTCAACTTTATTTTTTAGTTCATTAGCTACTTCAAAAGTAGAACATATTCCAACAATATGTTCCCATTTATCTTCATATTCCCCTCCGTATTCTATTACAGCGTAAACTTCAGAATTCATTATTAACAGGATTAGACGGTTTCTTCTTTTAAATAAGCATCTAATTCTTTACGAGTAATTCCTTCTAATGCCATACATTGAGCTTTAGATAAATACTTAGTTCCTTTATAAGTTACGGGAACTGAGTTTTTATTTGGCTTATAATTTTCAAATGAATAAAAATTCTTAGAATTCTTTAAATTTTTTGTTGACTTTTTAGTTTTCATAATGTAAATGTTTTAATTTATTCTCTAATTAAACCAGTTGTATAATTTCCTTGTTGATCTATTTCGATATATACACACCCCCAAGGTGTATTTCCATAATTACTGACGATGTATGTACTACTTCCATAAATGCTTGGACAATTGATATAATCAAATGATGCTACGCTATTTATGGAATATTGATGTAAATCTCCTTTAAGTATAACTTTTCGTTTATTTAATTGAAGATCTGTTTCAGAAAAGAAATCATTAAACCAACATTGTGTTTTCATATCTAAATTTAAGGGAAATGGTTTCTTTTGTCCTTTAATTGCTTCACTACGTCCGTGTAAATAAATAAACGAAATACCGTTTACATCGAATGAATTTATTTCTTTATCAGATACATATCCATTGATTTTAAATTCGGATTTGAGTTGATAAGCTAAAGCTACATCTAATAAATATCCTACTGATCCAGAATGATTTCCACTTCCTATAGAAATATATTCTACATTTCTATTTTTAATGCTATTGAAAAATCGCATCATAATTCTAAGATACATATTTCCAATTTCTCTATCAGTATATACACATGGTAATTCATGTGTCATTGAAGTGGTCATCTTTCTATAAGAATCTATATTATCACCAAGATTTAAAATAATTATTTTATCCCAATTTTTTAGATTGATTACATTTACTATATAATCTAATCTTCTATTAATTTCATTTTCGGTGTATGCTGGTAAATCTAAATATCCTTCTGGTTGATTAAATGCTCCGATATGCAAATCACTTAAACAAATAATTCCAGTAGTATGAAATTCACTATGATTTGTAATTATTTCAGATTTTTCAAAATCTATTTTATTATCAATTAAGTTTTTAACAAAACTTCTAGTATCTTCTAATTTATTAATTTTGTCAGCTAACTTATTAATCACATTCTTAAAGTCTCTCTCTTGTCTATAATCAGCATATTTAAATGCAGCTCTTTCTTTCAACTGCATTCTATAATTAGCTAATTCTTCTACAGTATATTCTTCTATAAGATGAGGTGGTGCCCAAATAGAATCTTTATATAAGCGAAAGGCTCTAAATATCTTCTTAATTTCAGCTAGTGTATATTTTGGAAATTCATTAGTTACATTACGTGCAGTTATATTACTACCATAATAGGTATAAAGTCCAAATATTGTTTCCGCATCACTTCTCGATAATATTGTGGTAAAAGGAATACTATCTTGTACATTTACAGTTACTCGATATTCTTTTATTTTACCATCATTATCTCTAATATAATCAACTTCATATGCTTTGTGTTTCCTTACACTGTCATATAAGTCTATTAATTCTTTTACATTCTCTACAGTTGTATTCTTTTTGGCATTATAAATCGCAGTTGTTATTGCATTGTATAATTGTTTATTACCCTTACAATACCCTGTAATATTCTTACCACTACTCTTTATTTCTTTTAAAATTTTAATATATTTATTTACGGTTTTATGTTTCATACTTTTTATTGTCCTATACAATTTTAAAATTAAGTTGTTACACCTTTAAAACAAAAATAGCTATCTGTTTATTAAAACAGATAGCTATAGAAAATTTATATAATATTTTTATTAGTCTCGCGTTATGCCAAACACAATGTACGTACCTGCGCGAGAACTTTTAGATGGTGTATAATCAATTTTAAATGCAACAGGTTCACCTTTAACTACTTGCTTAGTATAGTAGCAAGTTGCATTTCCTTTATATCCTTGTTCTACATATAGCTTCTTAGCAATTTCTTTTGCTTTAGCTTTAGTTTCATCAGTTTCTGCTATCACAGCACCTGTAACATCATCTTTAATTTGATAGATGGTTTTCCATTCACGAGCACCTTGTGTATTTTTGTGATCACTGATTTGATAAGGACGTTCCCTTGTATCGGCTACTGCTGGATCAACAGTAATTGAAAATCCAACACCGGCTACATTTTTAGATTTCTTACCAAGATAGTCAATCATAAACTGTTTCTTATCATAATCTGTTACACCATTGGTTTGTTTCTTCAACCAATTTTTATATGCCTGTGTTGCGTCACCCATAATGTCAAACGGAGCTTTCGCTAATGCTTCTTCTTTACTTGCTCCAACTACTTCCATTTTCTTAAAATTCAAAATTTGTGTCATATTTATCAGTATTTTTATTTATTAAAACATTAATTCATATTATCATCTTTTAATCTATCATTAATCTCTTCTATTTTGTACTGCAAATATATCGACTTTACAAAATACACCAAATCGTTAGTATTTGTTATTTCATTAAAAAATGTTAACGATTTGTCTATTTTAAAACGGTGTCCAAGTTAATAGAATTTCTTCTATTTTCTCTGGTATTTTTTTATCCTCAACTCCAAAATTTGGAAATTGTTTAGTATTATATGAAAAATCTTCACATATAATTGCTAAACGTTCTATTATATCATCTGGAAGTTTTTTAGATGCTATTTTATAAATCACTTTATAATGGGTGACATTCGGACTTTTTGATTTTAACTTTTCTGTCAAATAACATATTAAAGAAATTAAAGCCAGTTTATTGTTACCGTCCACATTTAAGTTTCCTAAACTAAAATATTTCTCATATATGTATTTAAGTTTTTCGTATGACAAATTTTCTTCATCAAACAAATTCATATCCTTTACTATAATAGTAACTTACTAACCTAAGTAGGTATTTAAACTCATTCCATCCATTTTTAAAATCTGTCTTAGTCATTTTTCTTATCTTAGTATAGTAATTAGGTATAGTTGATACTACCAAGAAATTTCCAAACATATTTGGAGATATATTATACTCTTTTTGACAATATAGATTCAATAACCAAGAATATATCGCTATCTCCCTTGTGTAATTGTACTTTATTACATTATTATCAAATTCTGATAAAATTCGTCCAATACTTTTTAAATCATTTACTACAGCTGAATTTGATTCAAGATCTACAGTAAAATTATCAATTTTAGCTTTAAATCTAAGTGTAAAATCATCTTTATTAGGCATTTCTATTTTAATGTCTAACAAAAATGCTTGTTCATTTTCAGAAATTGGATTTTTTATTAATCCCGTTGGTTGTAATAACTCTTGAAAATACTTATTATAATTCACTTGTATAACACAATTTAGTACAGTCTGAGACATTTTTTCGTCTAAATATATCAATTCCTTACTCTCATCATAAGTACTCTCAAAAAGCCTTCTTTGTTGCCAATAAACAGAACTTTTATTGAGAACATTTTTTATTTGTTCTTCATTTAAATTTCCTTTATAATAATCAACTACTTTTGCTTCTCTGTTTATTATATCTACTGTGGGTAGTTCTCCTTTACATATATTATATATTCTATCCGCTAACAATCCTAATTTGGCTGTTGGCTTATATATACCTTCTGCTAATTTATATCTTTCAGGTTGTAATACTAATTTATGTATAGCGTCACCTAATTGAAAGCTAGCATTATATGTAGATTGAAATCCGTTAAAAAATTTTTCAGGTGAACCATCTTTCTTCGGATCTATTAATGATAATCTTGAATTACTTATATAGTTTTTATACATTGGACTAAAATAAACCTCATCATCTATTTTTTCCAATCTTAAAGTATCAAGTAAAGGAACTATCTTTATTTTATTCAATTCTTCTAAATTCATCAACAATATCTTTAAAATATTTAAACATTGTATTTTTGAATAAAAAATAACAATCCTCTATTTCGTCTTTATTAAGACTAAAGATTCTTCCGATTGGACCCCAATTTTGGTTATTCTTAGAATCTATTAAAAGACAAGGAACTCCATTTAAGTTTAAATCAATGAATACATTAATAGAATCGTCAACATGTACATCACATCCTCCCATTCTTATTTTTGACATTTTACTTAGATTATAACTTAGTACTTGATATACAGGAGCAGTTGGAAAATTATTATTCTTTAAATATTCTTTAGTCCAAGTTTTACGAATTGATCTTGATGTAGTATATTGTCTCGGTGTAAAATCAGGTCGTCTTATTACTGGTAAATTTAACCAAAACGTTTTATCACTCATGAGTTTATTACGTACATTTTTGGTAATTTCCGTATCTGTTTTTGGATTACCAAATTTATTTAAATATTCCCCTCGCCAATCACATATTGTATCATCAATATCTAGACTTATTTTTAATTTCATAATTCTTCTATATCTTGTATTTTTCCAAACACATATTCATTACTCATTTCATCAACAAAATCATCCCAATCTAAATCATAACATTGAAAATCCTCCATTACTTTGTCTTTACAATTACTAAGGGATCTTGCTAAATATTTTTTAATAAAGACTTTCTCCGAATTCTTATTATAAATCGGAATTATATATTCATTCATTTATTGTGATATGTTTTTAATAATTCATAGAAAAAATTAATTGGAACAATTGCTACACTTCCTTCGCTTATACTTCCAATATCTCCTACTTTTTTCCATAAAAGACAAAAAGGTCTAGGATCAGTGCAACTTTCTCTTAATTTAAAATAATTTGGTAAATTTTGAGTATATTTGGCTTGAATTGCTATTTCTAAATCACCTTCTAAACTTGAAATATCAACTTTATTGTTATCAAGTCTTTTTGATTCTCCAGCACTACGGCAAACTTTATATCCTATTGAGTTTAAATTTTCAACTATTTCAGTTTCCCACGAATTTCCTTTATTTTTGCTTTTTTTGGCTTGATAATGCCTAAATGTATGATCATCTATCCACATACAAGTAATTCCATCTTTCTTATTTGAACCTCCTTGTCTGGATTTATTGCATCTGATTTTGATAGCTGATGTAGACAATCCTGTTATTTTACTAGCTTCTTCTAATGTTGGAAATTCTTTTACTTCTCCGGATTTGTAAGTTATTCTTACCGATGTATCAAGCATCTAATTCTTTTTCATATTATATAAGTATTTTTAGTTTCAAGTTTCTTTTTTAATTCTTCTAGTTTAACTTTTATTTCTATGCAATTCGATATTCAACATAATGTTTAATAACTTTTGTTCTATCAGACAACTTACCTTTGAAAAATAGTTTTGGATTTAAATAATATATTGATTTATATTCTTTATCCTTCCAAAGCATTTCCTTTTTAACTAAACTAGTTAAAGCGTTTTTTATTGTACTTTGTTTCAATCCTGTTTTTCTTATACACAAATCTACAAAAGATTTATCACAATACACTTTATTTCCTGGTAATTGTTTATTATCTTCATAATAAGTTGATACATACCAACAGACAGCTAAAACGTTTGACTCAGCCTTAGTTAGTTTATAAAAATCTGCGTTATCTTCTAAATAGACTTGACAAAATTCCTCTGAAGAAACTTTCTTTATAGTGGTTATGTCTGCTGATATGATTTCACCACCTTCTCCTAAAACGATATTTTCCCTTGTTATCATAATACTTAAATTTTATATTACAAAGATACTAAATTTTTTGGTAGTCTAAAAAATAAGTACTACGAATCTTTTTGGAAAAACTCAAAGTCTGTCTGGACAGACTACGTATCTGTGTACACAGACTAAAAAATCACGTAATTTGTTGAAAATCAGTAAGTTACTAAAAAATTACTTCTTATCTACTTATATAATTTTATAAGTTAAAATTTTTATGATTCAAGATATAAAACTAAATCGACAGAATCTTTAAAATTTTGTTTTTCTAATTCATTTAAAAAGTCATCACCTTCTCCATTTATAAGAGCATTATATAATCTAGAATAAAATCCTTGACTTCTACCTAACTTTTTTATAGTATTGAGTATTTGTTCTTTGTTCATTTTTAAAATATAAATAAAAATCCTATAAATAAAATTAATATTATTGCAAAATATATAAGTATTGTTATTAACAATGGACTAAATACTAAAATCCAATTAATTGGTACTTTTAAATATACCTTTAATATCGTAAGAACTACTGTTAATACAAGAGATATGACCATCATGTTTCTCTATTTCCATTATTAATGCTGGGTAGTTTAAATTATAATGTTCATCTAATATACTTACATTAACAACTCTACCTTTTCCAAATTCTGTAATATTTTTATCTCCAGAATGAATATGTCCAGCTATTAAAATTCCAAAATCAATTTCACTAATCCTATTACGTAATGGTTTATTTCCAAGATGTAGTGGCCCTACTGCACTAGAATAAGGATTTTGTAGACTACAATCGTGTAAACCTACTCCATAAGGAGGATCGTGAGATATTATAATATCAATTTTATTTGGAATTTCTTTAAATTTTTCTGCCAGTAATTCATCACTTATCATAAAAGGCCAATTACCGAATTTATGACAATATGGTGTTCCAAATATAGTCCACACTTCTTTATTTTTATCTATATATTCGATAGTTGTATTTTCTAGATAAATTAATTTAGAATTAGTTATACTCTGTAATTTATCTAACTCTTTCTTTTTAATCTTTCTAAAGAAAAAATCGTGATTTCCAGCTACTAAAAATACTTTTTCTACATTTAGATCATTTATCCAAGAAATAAATTCATCATATATCCATTCTTTCATTAAGTTATCAAAACCTTGAATATTTAACGGACTAATGTCTCCAGCAATTATCATTATATCTGCAGAATCATCTATTTTTGGTAGATTACCGTGAAGATCACTTATTGTAATCACTCGTATCATTCAAATAATCATTAAATTTTATATTTCTTGTACTAGTGTAGTAATATTTCCATTTCGGAATTGCTGTTATAAAACCTATAAATGTAGGTATGTTTAATTTATATATCATGACATATTATTTTTAATAATTTTCTACCCATAGTATACTGGCTAGCTTTATCGTAGATTTTTATTACTTGAAATCCCATTTTAGTTGGATTTTTCTCTATTATTTCTATTATACAATCTAATATAGGTAATCCTCCCAATATAGCTTGTACAGTTTTACTTATATCTACATTTAAATTCATTTTTTCACTAATCTGTCCTATAAGTTCTGTCAAATCTTCTATTGTAGTAGATTGTTGATTTATTACCTTTAAGTAAAGTTCTTTTAATTCAGCCATATTTACTTTATCATACTAAAACCTGTTGTATAATATTTATACCAATTATAAAGTAGCATAAACGTCAAAGGACTTTCTATAGTACCATTTTCAGTCGGTTCAGAATAATTACATAACCAATCTTTCAACAAATCACAATCAATATCTTCTACACGATCTGTTAAAAATACTAATTGTGGCATGAAAACTTCTCCGTTTTTTAATGCTTTATTAAACCTTTTGACTATTCTTTTGTCATGATTAGAAAAGTCATACCAAGCATTTGCACCTATAGCCATTGAGTAATATGATGTATTTTTAATAGTACCATTGAATAAATTTAATATAGGTTCCCAAATGTGATCTGCTAAGAAAATAAAAGGTTTATACCACAAACTACTCCAAAATGTTTTGGAATCTCCTCCAAATGTGTTAAAAGCCTTTTTAAACCCATATGAAAAATACCAATTGTTTGCTCCTCTTTTTACTTTTACTTTGTATTTCAAATTATTATTTCTGTCATCTATACGTTCCCAATAATTACTATTCAAATCTGGAACATAAGTCCAATTGTGATATATGGCACTATAATACGGATTATATATTGTATGTTTATTGTCCACTACAAATTTAAATATATTATATCCAATATCATTAGCAATAGGATACTCTTCCTTTAAAAAACTCAAAATTGGCAATAACCACCAATTCTGATCTTGTGATGTAAAAGCTGAATGACAGGGATCTTCTTCTATACCCTCAATACATCTACTATAACTTCCAACTATAGAATCAAGATTAAACAAATTAGCATCTGATGACTTAATGTCATCTCTTAAAAAGAATCCAGGTTCTTTTACAAAATAAACATTAGGCTCTTTTTCAACAAAATAATCATAACAACTATCTATAAGCCTTTGTAATGTCAATAGACCATTTGCTAAATTTGTTCCATCATCTTCATCTAATAGCAAACTTGTATAAGCATACTGAAGATAAACAGATAGATTAATAGTGCCGTCTCCAACTGTGCCAGTTTTGTTATCAAAATTTACACTTTCTAATGGTATATAAGATGCACGTTCACTAGATTCTCCCAGGTAAATGAAATATTTATTAAATATTTCTTTCCATCCATTATATTTTTCTTCTAATGTCATTTTGATAAAATATTTTGTAATTTATTTTGTAGATCTTGTATATAACCGATTTCTATACCAAAATCTCCATCATGTTTTATAAAATCTTCATAGTTTTCTACCATCGCATCACTTCCATCAGGATATATTTTAAATAATATTATATCACTAACATCATATACAGCTTTGGCTAAATCTTTTCCTATAATAAACCAAATAAATCCATCTGGACATATAACAATATTATTCATTTTAAACTTCTTTCCATCCATCCGTACCACATTCCCATAGAGAATGATACATTACACCATATTCTACACTTAAACATCGCATATAAATATCTTCTTTATTAGGGATAGCTTCATATAGTTTTTCCATTTCTTCTTCTGGAAAATACCATTTAGATTCAAAATAAACATCTACACTATCTCCAGAATCTTCTATATCGGCAAAGTGCCAATCATGGAAGAAGTTAATTATCGTATCAATATTTTGTCTGTCTTCCGAACAAGCAAAAAATGTATTATTGCATATATTACTCATATTCTTAACTTTCCATAAGTTTTGGTATAGGCATCCAATGAGTAGCGTCGATATCGTTACCATATCTATCTTCCCATGTATTTTCTACCCTATATCCTATGTGAATTCTATAAAATTTATCTGTAATTAAAACATATTTACCCTCAGTTGGGAGTTCGTCTTTGATATTTATCCATTGATGCGTCAATCCCCATTTTACACCTTCTTTAAAAAATATAAAGGCAGAATTATATATAGGATTATTCATACAATTAATTGCTGCTTCTTCTATTTGTTCGTTTGTTATAATTTACTCCTCCCATTCAAACGGAAATGTGCCTATATATCTATTGTTTTCAGCTGCACATTCTAATGCCTCTTCCTTTGTAGGATAAATATATGTAAAAGAGGCAAGTTCACTACCTACTTTTTTAATCCGATACACATTTATCCACCCTTGTTTCTTTTCAGGTTTCATCATCAAATTAAGCGAATGTTTTTTATCAAGTGTACCATAAGCCATCCCATTCTTATTATAACAAACAATAGTTTCTGTACCGTCATCCGTTGTTATAAGTGCGACTATAGGACTTTCATCATTAACCCTGTCAAAACAAATAATCCTTACAGGATACCCTTTCCTTGTACATACAGGTTTACCTGCTTTCGCTTTTTCTAAATTAAATGGTTTCATAACAATATCTTTTATTTTTAATACTTCTTCAAAATTCAGACTTCTTCCATCTTTTCTTTTTATACAAGAACAATTTCCTATTTCTTTGTAAAATTCGCGACACGACAAAGGGTTGGTGTAGAAAGCACAATCCAAGCAACCATGTCCTTCTTTCACAATATAAATTTTACAATTCATGGTAAACATCTCTCCTATCTTTCTTTCCATTATAAATCAATCAGTTAAAAATCTCTTAACAGAACTTTAATCCTTTATTTCTATAATTTCACCTAAACTTTTATTTTCGTAAAATTCTTTATACCATTCAGTTTTTGGAAATTCACCCGAAAACTTTATTTTATCAACTTCTATTTTTTGTGTTAATAAGCGTATAGCTTTTTCCACATCCTCTTTCAATATTCCTTTAATAGGATGAGTTTGGATAAAATGAGGAAGTTGTTCAACAAGCATATCATTATCATCGTCCAAGATGACATAATTTTCTATATCCCTGTTGTTCTTTAGATAGATGTCTATCTCAACTCCTCGTGGAACTCTATAATGCTTTTCTTTGTTAGTATATGGAAAAGCATATATCCGTTCTGTTATACCTACTATAAGTTCAGGCATAAGAAATGGAATGCGTCCTTTTTCTTCCTCTTTTGAAGTGATATGCCTTATAGTATCTTCAAGTGTGTGTCTTCTCCAGCTTGAAGTAATTACAATCTTAGCACCCGTCTTATCGCATATCTCTTTTACGAGAAGCATTTTCTCTTCATCCAGGTGATATCTCATCCGTTGTGTTGAGATGACTCCATCGAAATCAAGAAATATTACTTTCATGATTCTCAACGACTTTCAATATTACTTCTTTTGGTTCTTCATCTTCATACTTAACATCAGAAAAACAAGGATAACCCAAGAAAAGTTTCATTCTAGAACCACCATAGGAAATCCACAGTTCATTTATCTTTGTTGGTTTATTTTCATATAGATATAAAATACCTTTTCTATCTCTTACTATCCACATATCTATTCCTCCCATTCAATTTCTTTAATAGCAATACGCCCATTTTTATCAGTATAAGTTTCAAGAAGTTCTATTGTGTCATAAACATAAGAAGCGACTAAAGAAAATGTAGTCTCAGAACCTGCTGGTTTATATAAATTCTTATACATATTTTTTATTTAAATTCATAACCTAATCCTTCAAGTTCACTTTTAACCATATTGATAACAATTTTAGCATTTTCGTGAGCACGACCAGTAATCATATTGACGCGTTTATTAATAATGTCTGTCCATTCTTCAATAGAATATGTATAGATAACTTTAGTAGCAGTATCAAGAGGAAGAACACCACGAGCATCTTCACGCTTGAAATTATATTCGTTTATTAATTCTTCATAACTTTCAAAAACTGAAGCACATTGTATTGCATAATAACATGTAGCTTGTTTTAATAGGCTATAGTTGCCTTTATTCCAATCGTTAGCTTCTTCTTCTGTCATCCAGTGTGGTCTACATATAGTTCCATTCTTTAGATCAACGTACCTGCTTGAAAGTTCAGTGATATTATTAGGAGATACGCGATTTAACTCACGAGAAGTACTAATTTGAGTGATAATTTTAAAAGTATAGCGCATCATGGAGTGACCTACTTCTGTATTAGCAAACTCTTCAGGAGAAACTTGATACCTATTTAATATATCATATATTACAGCTCCTTTGTTGTCAAGCACGAAATTACCATTAGTAGCAATATAATATGCGCTATTGTGATATTTAATGCTTATATAAGGGCATGATAGGTATCTTTCACACATTGTGGTCATATGTGTTCTACTATACATATTATCAGCGGGCACAATGGCATAATAACTTACGTGCCTAAAGACGCTGAAATGCTTTCTTTTAATCAAATCGTTATATAATCTTTCATCATTATTACCAGTTTCTTTATCATAACAAACACGGGCACAACGAGCAACGTGGGAAACGATGTTATCTCCTTGTTCTAACAGTTCTATTTTAGGGTTGAGAATAATCATTTTACATTTATTTATTTTAATTTTCAAGATTTTTATTTCCTGATATTTTTAATTCTTGAATATAATATTTAATCATTTCTAAAGTTTTTTTTCTTCCATATTTTGCATAAAAGTCAGAAAAATCCTTAGCTTCATATTTTTTAGGTATGAAAAAAAAATTTAATTCTGGATATTTTTTTCTAATTTTTCTCATATTAAGGATTCCAGGAATATCGTTATCGTAAAAAACCACAATATACTTAAATCTCTTTTTTAAATCTTTCAATACCGTATCCGAAATAAATGAATTTTCTGAACATGGTGCGATGGCTGTTATTCCACAAGAATACATTGATAAACAATCTTTCATACTTTTTGTAATTACACACAATTTTCCGTTTTTAGGAAGTTGATTATAACCTTGTATTTTCTTTGACGGATAATTTCCAATAAATCTATATTCTTTTCTCTTTGGGAAATAACATCTCCATAATTCAATTTTTTCACCATTTTTATTTATTTTACCTCCATAATAACCATATATTGGACAATGTTGTTTAGATTCAGATATGATATTACCATTTAAAAAAACATATTTACATGAGTAAACGTTAAACTTTTTAAGTATATCTAGTGTAATTCCATATTTTTTCCACCATTTTAATTCTATATCAGAAAAATCTTTAATTTGAACTTGTATTTTAGCAATTTCATTTTTCTTTATTTTAATATTTGTAGGAACTGCTTTTCTTTTAACTTCAGATTCACTTGTTAATCCGAAATCTTTTGCTATAATTTTTAATGCTTCATGATAACTACAATTAAACAAAGTCATTACTAAATTCCAGCAATCCAAATATTGTCCAGTTCCAAAATCCTTAAAAATTAATTTACCTTTTCTATTTCTATATATAGAACAAGTAGGGTGTTTATCATTACGTAAAGGACTACAGAATAACCCTTTTTTATACAAACTGATTCCTAAATAAAAACTAAATATACTCTCTTCCGAAATTTTAGACAATATATATTCGGAAGAAAGTATAGGGTGTATTTTAAAATCAAAACCCATATAAGTTTTGATTTATTTTATTATAAAAGACTAAAATCTATTTCTTCATCATCATTATTTTCATTAGTATCAGTATTCGTTTCCACATTTGAGTCCATTTCAGTTGGCTTAGCATTACTTAATTTTGCTCTTTCTTTTTCTTCGTAAGCAGTAAAAGTTAATGGTTTTTCACTTAAAAAGTTAATAGGAAAAGTTTTATCCGTGAAATTTCCATCTGCATCTTTTTCAATACCACATGGTTTTGGAAGTTTTGCATATATAGTTCCTTTAGAATTTTTACCAACTACTTTTAAATACAATTCTTTAGATGGCGCATCATTCAATAGTTTTATAAATCCACTAACGAATTGATCCATATTTTTTATCTTCTTACAATACAATACAAACTTATCGTATGCTTCTGTTGAATAAGTTCCAAGAACATGAACAGCTAATTGTTTCAATATTTCATAAGGCGATGGAGATTCACCTCCATTGGCAAAAGTAGCTCTGGTAACACCTTCATCTACAGTAGCTGGTATAAAATATCTTTCTCTATGCTCTCCTTCATCACCTTTAAAAGTAATATCTACTGCTTTCCATTCTTTTCCGTCAGAAGTGGTACCGTTAGCCATTTCGGCACTAATTTTATTAATCTTGTTAATAGTATAAAATTTAAAATAATTACCAGATTTTGAAGAAATTTGTGCATTATCCAACGAAAAATTAAATTCACTCATAAATTAGTCTAGTTTAAAAAAATTTGAATCAATTTCAGTTATATCTGATTCATCTTCTACCATATCTTTAATATCTAAATCGAAAATATCATCTTCAGCATATATATTTTCATCACCTTCTAAAACTTCTGGAATTTTCCCTGAATTTAGTATGAATACATTCTCTTTGTTTGGATGAGTAAGTATTGTAAATTCTGTACCATATTTTGAAAGAGCTTCATACTTTGCGCCTTTCAATATAACAGTATTAGATTTAGTTAATTTATTACCATCTCGTTCTCCTAAAACCTCACTTAGTGCTATAATAGGGAAAACTTCATTTTTTCCTTGTTCATAAGTTATAGACAATTTATCACCACTATTAATATTCATTAATTTAATAGCAGCATTATTAAGTCTATATTTATTATTTTCTATATATAACTTAGGTTCTGTATCAGAATCTTCTATTTTCTTTTTAGAAGTTTTTGGTTTTATATCAGAGTTATCTATTTCTCTACTTATTAATTTTGTTTCTATAATATTACCAGTGTCAGAATCTACCGACATTTCATAAGTTAATTTTACTGTAAACGTTTCCTTAATCATTATTTATCACTTTTAAGACTTGGATAAATTCTTTCCCAATGTGAAATAAAACTTCCATCTTCCTGTCTTTCTGCTACAACTATTTTTTTATTTGCTAAATGTGCAGGTCTCGCACCCGCTGAAGCAATACCATTAGTTTCAAAATTAATACATAAATTACTCTCTGAATCGCGATACACAAACCCGATAGCATCGCTCTTACTAGCTAATATTCGACCTGTTTTCAGTTATGTTATCTTTAGAGTTTTTTATCTCTAAATTCTGGAGATTTCTCTCATGGTTAATTAACCCGTAATTAACTTACCTTCTGTCAATTCAGACCAGCTCAGCATATATTTTCATCTTATATGAAAGATGCGGGATACTCTTGGGTATATTATATTCTGATTTTTCAGATTCAATACCTATGCGTTACGATGGTACAGACTCTTTAGTTTCTGTACTTATCTCGGAATTAGCATGAATTGTGAAATCTACATTTTTATGTAAATCTATCCAATTTTTAGCCTTCTCCGATATTACCCCGTCATTATTCTTAAAATCACTTTTAAGAACGGCAAAATTATTTTAACATTCTACCAGTTAAGTCGAAATCTTTAACAGAGCCTAGCTCCTTACCTTCTAATGAAGTAATAGTTTTGTCTTTTACGTGTCCTACTAATATAATATTAGTTGTATATGATGCTAATTTGTCTATTACGTATTCAATAGCCTGTCTTATAAATCCATAGCCTGCTCCCATTGGTGCATTTATAATATCGCCAACATATCCCGCTCCAGCAGGAGTTTTTTTGTACATATTTAATGCCAATGGTTTTACAAAATCTTCCAATGCAGTTACTGTATCAATTGTAATGAATCTATATTTATGTTCAGATTCATTTAATGCTTTACATAATTCTCCAAATTCATTAAGATTATGTATTTTAACTTTAAGTGCATTTACATAATCAGATCCATCTTCAAAATCTAATAATAAATTATCTTCTAATGTTGATAAAATGGTTGTCTTTCCACAGTTATGTTATCTTTAGAGCTTTTTATCTCTAAATTCTGGAGATTTCTCTCATACTTTTAAAAAGATACGTCTGTCAATTCAGACCAGCTCAGCGTACATTTTCATCCACTTATTTCAGTTGGGATGTGGACACTCTTGGCAGTATTATATTTATTCAACTACTACGCGTTACACTACTTAAATACCTTTCGCAATTATTTAAGTTAGCACGGTATTTTCTTAAATTTCTCATATTTTCTAATTAGTTTTATTTCATCACTTTGATATATAAAGTCTTTAAACAATAGTTGATTACTCTTTTTTGTAATATATAGAACATATAATGGATTTTTCTTTTTCCTTGCTCTTGTTTCACTCTAATGTCAGGAATATCAAACTCATTAGTTAATACATTACATAAAGAATCTAAAAATATTTTAGAATTACAACATATGGATATGACAACATAACCAGTAGACTTAATAGTAATACAACCATCTCCGTCAAAATATCCTCTAACAAAAGAATTAATAAATTGTCTAGGTATGTTAGGAATTGTATAATCTTTATGAGATTTATTTTCACTAAAACCATAAGATTTTAGCACATTGAATAAATGTTCACTACCTGTAAATACAATTTTATTAGAATTTTTATATTCAGATATTTTAGCAGTAGATTTCATTTCTTCCTTTAATTTCTCTAAAATGTAAGAATCTTCTTTTTGTAAAGAAATTCCAACTTGAAATGAATATGGTGTTTTGCAAATATATCCGTCAGACATTAATAATCCTAGATAATATGCTTTATTATGATTATCTATATTATCAAAATAATTTTCATTAAAACTAACCGTTTTATTAATCTTCCCTACTCTATTGGGTTTTCTTAGACCTAATTTTGTTAAATTCTATCTAAGTGTAGTATAATTTATATTATACTTATTTGCACATTCCTTTAACGAATGTCCTTCATTAATATATTTCGCACATTCGTTATAAAATTCAATTGAATACTTATTTCTATTTATTTGCATAATTAAAAATTTAATTATACAAATTTAAATATTTATAGTGAATTATAGTAGGTAAATTATGTTAAAAAAGAAATATAAGAGGTTCACCGTTTTTGCCCATTTAACACAGTTTATTCCTAAACTGCTCGACTAGTATTAATCTTTGGCATACCATATATTATCAAATTCTTAGGATCTTGTGTAACACTAGGAATAGGTTTACTTGGTAATACTATACTCATATTGTAAAATCAAAATTTTGTTTTTCATTATCTTCTTTATCTTTTTCTAAATACCATCTAGGATTTTTATACTTTTCGTAATCATTAATTTCATTAGCTCGTGGTAATTCAATCCATTTGTTACATTTACCATCGTAGTAAACAGCATCTTCAACATTAGCTTCACCATATCTAGATTTCAATACATGAATACTTCTAAACGAATCGCCTAACTCTTTTATGTCATATCCTTTATATGTACTAAGTTTAGCTTTATCTGGAGAAAATATAGCTAATATTGATTCTGCATCTTCAATTGTAGCATTAGTATCCTTTGCATCCGAGGTTAAAGGTGTTATCATTGATTCTTTCCTACGATCCATGCTTTGAATACTTCTATTCATCTGTTGAATGACAATAGGAGTAATATTACATCTATTTTTTAAAGAATATAAATACTTAGAAGCTAAATCCATTTCTTGTTTTAATGTAGAACCTGCACTAGGCATAATTCTACCAATATGATCAACAATAACAATATGGGTTAAATTAGGATCATTCGGAATATATATTTTTCGATGTTCAGTTTCTATAAACTTACCTCTATTATTAAGTTCATTTAACAAACTTTTATATATAAAGTTTGCTGTAGCACTTTTATCATAGATGGTAAGTACAGATTCAACTTTTTTCATCCAAGGAATACACTCTTGTACAATTTTATAACAATTGTCATTTAATCTAAAACCTCTTTGTACAGATAATAATTGTTTTATACTTAATCTAACATTATAATGTTCAAATATATAAGTAGAAAGTAATTTAGCCATAAGCATATTTGCATTCATTTCTAATGAGAATATACTTATTCGCAGTTTATTATCATCCAAATGATCAATAAGAGGTCTATACACATAAGAATAAAGCATAAAACTGGATTTACCTACTCCACTTTCAGCCATAGTAAGTGTGTATACTCCTTTACATACTCCATCTATATATTGTTCCAATTTTGGTAGTCCGATACTAATACCTTGTTCTTTCCCCTCACGTCCTCTGTCGATAGCTTCTATTAACGACTCAGTAATCATAGCATCTTAATGTTTTCAAAGTTATAATTACTAGAATTGCCATTTTTAATAGCTTCTAAATCTAACCAAGCATTATTTATAACAAATGATGATAATGACTGTTGAATTATATTATTTTCTTTACCCCATTCTAGAAGTTCTATTATCTTTTTATGTTTTTCTTCATTCCATCCGATGTTTTTTCCATATCTATAATAACAATCCTCTAACGAATTAAAATGTTTAGATACTGATCTCAGCATGACAATATTTCCATTTATAATGCACGATTGTGGATATTTTTCAAATAATTCTTTTCCGAGTTTAAAAGAACTTTTATACAATGTTTTTATAAATATTTTATTAATTGGTATTTCATGTGGGTTAAATCTTGTTCCTTCCGTTGGAATTTTAAAACTTTTTAATATAATTCCTTTCTGTTGTAATGAAATTAATATATCTCTTAACTTTATATTACATTCTCTTAAACTTTCTATATAATCTTTAAATAGGTTCTCATTTTCCTCATCTTGTAAAATAAGAAGAGTTCTTATAAACATTAATTCATTAGAAGTAATTTTATACTTCTTTAATAAAGAGATTTCATTTTCTAAATTAGTTGTAAGATTTAACATTCAGTTTATAGTTATATAGTTAAATATATCTACAAACTGCAATAGTGTATGATTCTCTCGAATCTTTATTAATTACATACGGCTTTAAAAGTTCTGGTATTTTGTTATAAATTTAATATCTAAATTGAAAATCCTTTACCTTTTTAGTATATAGTTTAGGCTCTTCTCCTTTCAAGACTTGATCAAGTCCATTTTCGTCTATTGTAATATAGTTATTATCTGGATGTGAATTAGCAAACCAAGATAATTCCACACTATTATTAATAATGATGTTAAAAATCTCAGCACGTTTGTCTTCTTCAAAACGACAAGTACGTCCAAGGCGTTGTATTGCTCTAATTTTACTACTATCTGTACCTATAATTATAGCAACAGAAATAGACGGAATATCAAGACCAGCATCTGCTTTTCTTATTGTATTTAGAACTTGATAATTACCATTAATATATTCTTCAAGCGTAATTCTGCCTTTTTTCTTACTATCTTTTCCAGAATAGACAGGGCCTATTCCAATAGATTCAGCCATTTTTATACTATTACTAAAAGTAATAATTTTAGAATTAGGTCTAGCTTCAATAATTTTTCTAGCTATTTCTAATTTCTTTGGATGATTATTGATAAATGATTTTCTAGCTTGAAGAACACGCATAAAGTTAGTTGCATGATAAGTAATGTTTTTCATCATGTTTTTTCTTTTCTCCTCATCATTAGGACACATTTCCTTACTTAGTTGATAACGGTATTTATATCCATCTTTACCAAGACAAGAATTTACTTTGTTCCAGTCGACATTTATATTCTATATAACTCGCAACGTTATATACGTTCTCTTATGAACTGCTATATATTACTATATAGATTGGACTATCTCATTATCCTTTATAGGACACCCTCCGCTTCCATTACCATTAGCTTGTAATGTACTCTACTCACTTCCATCATTAGATGTGTTTTCGATAGTCTCTTGACCTTGTTTAATTGAATGAAGATATATTTTATAAATCTAAGATAAAAATTCTTCTTTTGTATAGTGCATTTTCATCATATTACAATGAGAACAACATGGAACACAGTTATCTACAGTATATCCATAATTAGAATCTACTCTGTCAATTCCATTAAAATTTCCTTCTAAAGATACTAAGCAACCATGTTGTACTCTATTTTGTACCTAGGCTTCTGCTCCACAGTAAAAACAATTACTAGTACTAATTTTAATAAAATCTTCTAAAGAAAGATTCCATGCTAAATTTCTAGATTTAGCTCCGTTTTGATATTCTTTATATCTAACAGTATAATAATCGTTTCTTCTTCTAGGACATTTTGGACATAATTTATATCTATTCCAATTAGATTTGTTATATAATTCTCTCTCTTTAATATCTCCACAATATATACACTATACTTTAAAGAAAACATCTATCTTGTTATTAGAAATTCTTTTAATACACTCAATGTATTTAAGTATTTTATAATGTCCTACAATTTTGCCAACCATAGATTTGCCCCAAGTGATCCATTTTCCACCACATTTAGTACATGGTCTTGGGGACTCTTTTTTTAGAAAATTGTAATACAAAACTAATCTAGTCTCACCACAATGAATACATTCTATAATACAATATTTTTGATGAGGCTTTTTTATTTCTTTATATACTTCTAGTAATTTCCAATCTCCTTTAATTAAACCTTGGTTATCTGTTTCCCATTTTTCTAATGTTTTTAATTTTTCTAATTCTTTTTCAGTCATAGTTTTAAAATTTAGTCAATATTTATAATACAAATTTACTAAATTTTACACACAAAACAAAATGTAAATGGGGGTTCAGATTTTCAAAGGGTTTTCTATTATTACTAATAATAGGGGCCACATAACCCAAAAAATTCAAAAGACTTAGTAAATTCTTTACTGTATCCTTTATAAATATTAATGTCATCCACATCAATAATAACTTGATATTCCTTAAAAGGAGAAACCCAACCATTCTCTAAACATTCATTTATTGAAATTGTATCACATACTGGACAATACTTACTGCATATTTCGTGCTTACCATCAATTCTCTCAAATGTAGCTGTAAGACCAAGAATCCATCTATACTTTATTTTTTCAAATACTTGTTTAAAAGTATCAGCATTCGCAGTATGACATTCATCAATTATTAATAAGTCACAATTTTGCTCTTTATTAATAGAAGTATTTATAACCTGTATATCACAATTAAGAGTAAATCCCCATTTATCAATTGATTTAGTCCATTGCTCTTTTAAAGTAATAGTTGGAACTACAATTATAACCTTGCAATCACGTTTCTTAGATATAATTCCTCGAATAATTCGTAATCCAACGTAGCTCTTCCCAAATCCAGTGGCTGCAACAATGCTTGCGCGTCCTTTAGTGTTTATCCATCTTTTAATACATAAAGTTTGTCTTTCATCTCTATTCATTCGCTTCAATCAATTCAATACCTTTTCTTTAACTATAAGTTTATCTAATAAAATTCCCAAACATTTCATCCTTATTACAATTAACGACATAGAGTATCATTTTGTTCAAAGATAAAAGAAAAATAGAGTATACATTAGTATAACATCTTTATTTTATCATTTTGTCTCAAGCTCAATACCTTTTTCTTTAGCTACAAGCTCAATTTGATACATTCTCAATTCCCACTGTTTTATATGATAGCGCACTTCATCTTCTAATTTAAATAATACTTTATTTCTTAACGCAATTAATTGATCTGTACTAAGATCTGTATATTTTTTAGATTTAAGATTAAGCATCGCTCTGAGTTCATTAAAATTTAATCCTGCTGGTTTAACGATTAAATGAATTGATGGTTTAAGATTTAAACGTTCTTTTACTACTTCTAATTTATTTCTAACATTACCATTTTCATCTTTTTCGTTAAACTCTCTCATTTCAGACGGAGTTAAACAAATACCCATGTTTAAAATAAAACTAAACGTAATATGTTTAGTATCTATAAATCCTAGTGATTCGGGAGATTCAATTATATCTTTAATAGATATTCTTTCATATTCTCTTGGTAATCTCCCAGCCGCTGCTGATATAGAAATTTTATCTAATTCATCTTCTGGAAATTCATCTTTTCTAAATTTTACTAATGTCCTAATATCTTGTATATACAGATAACGAGGATAAGGTTTTTTATCAGCGCATAATTCTCCAGATTCTAATTTACGAAGAAATAACTCTAAATTACATTTTTCTCTTTGTTCTTCTATTATTTTTAGTAATGTATATCTACCGGGATTTACTTTATCTTTACTATAAAGCATAGAAATACAATGATCATAAAATGATTGAAGTTGTTCTGAAGTTGCATCTACTAATTTAATTTCTTCTTGTGTTCCATCTGATTTTTTTGCAAGTTTCCAAACAAAAGATTTAATGTCATTGTTTTTAGCTTCTATAGCTTCCATAATTTTGTCTTTCATTACGCTACTCATACTTCTATTTTATTTTAGTTAAACTTTAAAGTTATTTATATTATATACTTATTTTCATCTTTTACTGGTTTTGAAATGAATTTAATAAACTGAATCATATCATAATTATAAGGAATCATTTCTGCTCCATTAAACCATTTATCAATCCCAGCTTTAATTTCAGAGAAAGTTAAATATCCAACTTCTCCTATATTAATTGATCTATGATCCCAATTACGAAATTGAGTAACCAAAATATATTTAGTCCCCAACCTTTTAATCTCATCAAGTTCTAATATTTTAAAAATATAATTTACATAACCATAATCTTCGCATTTAGCCATTAATTCACATAATGTAGTCATATAAACAATCTACACCCATAAGCTGCAAAATTAGAAACACACTTTTCTATTCCAAGAAAACAAGGGTATTTTTTACATTTTTTACAAGTTCTATCGGGATATTTTATTTTTACTCCAAATTCATCTTTTTTAACTTTCTGTTTCATTTTAATAATAATCCAATCAACATACCTACACTTACAGTAATACCTCCAATTTTCCATATCAAAAGTTGCTTATCTTTTTTTGCTAATTCTCCCCTCAATTCCTGTGTCTGAACGCTACAATTTTTTAAGGATTCTTTATAATTATCTAACTCTAATATTCTAATGGAGTCTTGGATTGCTGTTAATTCTATTTCTTGTTTATAATTTAGGATTTGTTCTGAAAGTAATTCATTTTCAACTGAAAGTTTTTGATGTTCTACAAAAATTAAATTTGCAACTTTTACTTGTTCAGTCGTTATTACTATCGTAGAATCTTGATTTATTTTGTTCAATATATTCTGTGAAAAACAAGTAGTCATCGTCAACAGAATTAGAAAAAATAGTATCAAGAGCTTTTTCATAATTTTCATTATTAGTATTTATTTTAATAGTTATAGTATCAACTATATATCTAATGGAATCTCTTTTTTTATGCAAAACGTTAAGCTCTTCTTCTAATGAATCTATTTTTTCTATATATATATGATTACTAACTGAAGTACCCCTTGACACATTAGATAAAATGAACATTAAAATAAGATTTACTATTATCGATATAATTAGAATTACTTTCCACTTTGTTTGCATTTTTTCCGATTTATCCATGTTAAATATCTATCAACGTTATCTAGGAATTTAGGATTTTCTATACATTTTTCTACAACAATTCTTTCAATTTCAGAAAAATTATTCTTAATGGATTCCATTTCCTTTTTCTTCATGTATTTTTCCTTAGCTTCTTTATATCCAGGTATAAATGCTTCTGGATTTCTTTTTATGTACTCTGATTCTTGATTTAGAAAAGCCCTGATTAATGTAATTTCAAGATAACCTTTTTTACCAACCGTAATGGCTACTGGATTATATCTAGCTCTACCAATAGCTTTTAATATTCCTACTTTTTCATCAAATTTGTCATCTGGATGACAAATAGATAAACCTAAACTAAGATGTCGTTCTTCAACAAGAGCTGCTAAAACAAAAGGATGTTCCATTCCTGCAAAATCAATGATGCGATCTTGTAATACTTCTACTTTTTCTTCTATCATTTTTTCCATTTTTCTTTTTAGTTGTATAAGTTTGTATATTATTTTCTTCTATAAAACTATTAGGAACTGCTAGTAAAGAAATTGTTTTTTCTATTATGTGATCCTCGTAACGCTTAAATATTCTATAATTTTTAATTGTTAGAGGTTTATTCGATTTATAAAATTTAGTTCCTATAACACAATATCTATCCTTCCAATATTTACTTATACATATTTCGTACAAGAAATATGGAAGAATAGATATTCTAAATCCGTTATACAGATAAGTTTGTCCAGACTGGTCGTTCATCTGGTCTGTACTCTATATCATTATATTTATATTTAACTATCAAACATTCTTCACGTTTATCTTTACTGTTCTGTACATAATATTTAGAAAGGATGTTATTTATATCACTTTGTAAACATTTAGTTGAGTATGTAGTACGAGGAAAAATGTTATTCTTTTTTAGATAAACTATAAGTTTAGCTTCTACTGGAATACTTTTATATGGTATAGAATGAAAGTGCATTTTCCCTTTATGTCTACAACGTTCTTTCTTCAAGATTTTTTTCTCTTTTTCAGTTTTTGTCCATAAACTTTCATCTCTTGGAATAAATTTAGGACATCTCAAACCAAGTTCGATCATCAAATCATCGTCATAAACATTTACTTTGTCGTCATCAATTTTTTTTATTTTCTTTTTCATGCGTGTATATTATTACAAAATGAACATTTATAAATTTTATATATATAGGAAATGTTTTGTTGATTCTTTACATCTTGGACATTTCGTCACTTTACTAGAATTATAAATTATTTTCTTCATATTCTTTAAAGAAATTATTAATCATATTACTAACAATTTTATTCCTTTTCTTGTCATATCGTTCATTCCATGAACCATTATTGTAAATCCATTTTATATGAGCATTGTCAATATTTTTAATAAAATATTTATGTGGATATTTACATTTACCTCTATTTATATGCCCAACTCCTATTATATTAATACAATAATGATTACAAGTGCAATTCACTACAGATGTTTTATAATTACAATTTTTAACTTTATTATGTACTTCAAGATTTATTTCTTTTTCGTTTCTTTTTAGATCATCACATACTACTAAATTATATTTTATACCTAGTAAATCAAGATGTTTTGCTATTATATATGCTACATAACAGCATCCTCCATAATTAATATCGTACATATCATGTAAACATTTACATAAATGATTTAAACGTTTAACAATATTTTTTACTTCAGTCCTTTGCATATGTCTTTCACCAGTTCTAGTTCTTTTTTGAATTTTTCGATATATGCTACTAAACTTATAGCTTCTTCTCTATGCTTATTATTAACTCGAAAATGAGCTATTTTTTGAATTGCATAATCAAGTCCTACACCATAAGCTACGTTTTTGAACTCTTCTCTAATTTCTTTGTTTTTTGGTTTAATTGTATATAACAATTCCAAATCAAACAACGGACTGTGATCGTTAATTGGAGTTAATCTAAAATCTTTTTCTTCTATAACCATAATTCAAACTTTATTGTTTTCCAGTAACTACTCTTTGGTTTATACCACCAGGACGGGTAGTTGCACGTTTATATTCTTCACTTTGTTTGTCCCACCAGACTTTAGCCAGTTCGAGATTTTTTAAACGTTTCTTGTGTTTCATAATTATTTTAATCCCAAAATGTAAATAATTTGTAATATCTCAATTTATTATATAAATACCATGCTTTAGTTTCACGTAAACTCATTTGATGAAAAGCGGTATTATAATAATACTTAATAAATCTTTTTTGATTTCTAGTGTTTACATATTTAGTATAAATATATCCTTGTGAAGTTTTAACTAGAGATTCATCATCTAAAACAATTTCTAATAGTTTCAAAGCAAGTTTAATATCCTTAGCAACTTCCTCTGAATTTGCAAGATGTGTATTATCACTAATAAAAAAATTATACATATTTAAAAGACATTCTTTTTCTAATTCTAATAGAAAACCATAATCATAAGGTTTAAACTGTATAATTTTTTTTATTAATCTTTTATTAGGAGAATTTCTTAATTTCATGATATTTATTTTTATATACGATACGAGGCTTCTTTAGCAAGTTTATCAACAATATTATTCCATTTACCATCATCGGAATTATTATTTTGATGCCCTCTTGTATGTTTAAACTCAATATTTGGACATAACAATTTAACTCTAGTAAATTCTTTATCAAATAATTCCCAGAATTTTACATTTTTTTCTCTTTTCCAACCTAGAGATATACAACCGATGCAATACATACTATCAGAAATAATCAACAAGGAATTTATAGGTCTTTTTATAAGTTTTAAGCTAATAATTATTGCCAGCAATTCGGCTTGATTGTTAGTTCCTCCTATAAACATTTTTGAGTATTTCAGAATTAGCTTGGATTTTTTAAGTATTACTAATCCAATACCCATTTTATCTCTAGAATAACTATAAGCTCCATCTGTATATATTACATAATCCACTTTAATTAACTTTATTTACAACAATAATTCTACTACATCTCTACTTTCTCCAAATGTGTTCTCTTTTATTCTACAATATGGTGAGCTATATCAATTTCCACTATTTTTTAGATAATCAACAATCATTTGGAGTTTATCTGCATCTTCTTTTTTAAATATAAATTCATCAAAATCTCCATATTGAGATCTGTATCCAAAAATATATTTAATACCTTTTTTCACACGTTGCCAAAAAGTATCTGGGACTAGATGAACTGTTACATAAATTTCACTTCCGTTTTCATCTTCAAAATAAGTATAGGTTAATTGATGTTCTATACTGTTACATTGACATATAAAAGTTTCCTGTTTCACATTTACTAAATTAAATTATAAAAAATAATTTATTTAATTAACTTCAATATTCAAATAAGCTCCCTAACTGCGCTCTTGACATTACGTCGTGGACCGTATGCATTGTAAATAGGCAAGGGGTTTCAGGAGTGGAGCTTCTGGTTACTACAAACCCTTATTCACCATATCCTATTCTTTTAAGAGTATTAACAGGTTCTTCATAAAACCTATCTATTATTTGTCCAGACATCTTTTCCATTGAATTGAAATCTATAATGTTTAAATACCAGAGAGCTTGAATAAATCTAAGTTCTGGATTTTTACACAGAGTTTCTCTAAGAATCTCTAACAATTTTAAATTTGCATCAATTCTATTCATAATTCTTTAAGTATTAGTACTGGGAATGGGACTCGAACCCACACGGGCATTACTGCCCATCAGATTTTAATTCTGATGCGTCTACCAATTCCGCCATCTCAGCATAAAGTGCTAAGAACACTCCTAGCACTTAATAATTTATCAGAATGCAAGACCACCTCTATACAGTGAAGGTCTGTCTTCCAAGTTGCATATCTTGAAGTAATACCTACTACCTTCTTTTGTTTCGGTTACAAGGATACCATCTGCGGTAAGAGATTCGACTACTAAGCCGTAGCCTCCAAACGGATCTCCAATCTTTAACAAGTCTGCAGCGATCATCGAGCCTACTCGTACACGATAAATATCGAGATCATTTTCATCAAGCGTATATTCTCCACCATCACCGTCTTTGTCCTTAGTTCCAACCTTAGCTAAAGTGTTCCTGAAGATGGCAATAGAATTTTTTTCATTCACGTCATAATAACAATATTGAACTAAATAGGAATATTTTGCTTGTTCTACGTTTATGAAGTTCTTGAAATCATTGATAGAACACTTGTGAATGTTAAGCTCCTCAACTATAGTCTTAAGAATATCAATAGTAGATATAGCTAGGGAGTCAATGAAGGTGAGTACCTCCTGTACCTTACTCTTGTCTTTCAAACAATCGTCCAAGTATTCCATGATTACATCCGTGGATAGATTTTCGAATGACTTCTTATATCTGATTCTTGACGGACGACCAATGAAGTTCTCATTGATATACAGTTTATTCGCAGTCAAGAGAAACACTCTTCTGTAAGGACTATTGAATACACCATCCATTACGGACAGAAGTTCAAGATCATGCCCTTTTTCTGTATCGAAATTCTTCTCAAATTCATCAAAGAATAATACACAAGAACTGTTAATTTTAGAAATAAAATCAGCAAGTCCAGGGTATGGAGCGTTAATCAAAATTACAGGAAGATTAGTTTTATTTGCTATAATCTTGGCAGTGATAGTTTTACCAGTTCCCTTAGTTCCATTAAACAAAATTCCAAGATTAGAGGTTGTATTCTCGAAGGTAGTCATAATATGCTCTATCAACCTCGATTCCATACCGTAAATCTTGAAATCAAAATGAAATTCATCAGCAAAATCCTCTAAGAAGATTTCACGACAATCCGGATTGAAGTTCATAGTGTATACACGCTTAGGTAACTTATCAACTACCTGAATCGTGTCATCAACCTGCTTAAGAATTCTATCATTCTTAAGCCAAACAACGTTAGGTGTATTCATTTAAGTTATATTTTAATATTTATTAGAACATATAAGTACCTCTGTAGAGATTCGAACTCTAACGATTTCTTTAGAAGAGAAATATGCTAATCCATTACATCACAGAGGCAAAACAAGAGATGAAATATCATCTCTTGCTATTTTCATTATACATTGGAAGTAATAATGACAGCTCTATTCCAATTATTAGTAGAATATTGTTGTACTTTATCACCTTCAGCTGATACTGTCAATCTACTGGAATCAATACCATATTTTGTTACAAGTATATCTTTTACAGCTTCCGCTCTTTTTTCTGAAAGTTGTTGATTATAGTCAGAAGTTCCTGTTTCAGCATCAGCATATCCTATAATAGATACATTAACTGATTCATTATCCTTTAGAAATGTAGCAAGATTTTCTAGATTAGCTGATTGATCATCAGCAACATCATAAGAATCAGCTACAAATCTAATCGTCATAGGGGTAGAAATGTTATTAACAGTTTCTGTATTTACAGTTACTGTATCATGTACTATAACTTCTGTAGGTTTAGCTGCCAACTTTTTTCTCAGGTCATTTATCTCATCATTCAACGCGTCTATATGTTCTTGATCATAGGAAAGAATATAATTAAATCCTCTTGATCCATCGTGGTTTTTGAATCTATAAGTAATACCAGCAGTCAATGTCAAATCAGCATCGTATTGTGCTGCAGCAACCAATCCATCCAGTTTATCGTCATATACTCGGAAGTTGCTCTCTACAAATACAAGTATAGGATCGGAAACTTTATAGTTAACTTGAAGTCCAACTTTAGGAACTAAGAAATTATTCTTCTTTAATGAAGCAGTAACATCGTCCACTGTAGTTGACTTCTCAAATAAGTGAGCATAACCTACGCCAACAATCGCCAAAACATTAAATCTTCGGTCATAATTATAACTAAACAAATTTAACGGGTTGATAGTAAAATCCACACTAGCACTCAGTCTATTTGGGTTCAATGCTAATTGTTGTAAGAAATCTTTAGTTCCGTTCCATTCACCAATCGTACAAACATTATTTTGTCCCCAACCAATACTAAATCTATTCCCTAAGACTGGAGTCCAATCTTTATTCAAAGATAGCCATATTTCTGGCCCCCAGTTTTGAGGTTTAATAGATTGATACTCATCAGAAAATGTCATATTTGTCCCAACTCCTGCAGATAATGACCAATTGTCCAAAAATTTGTACTTAGGCATTCTTAACTCTTGTGCATTAATTCCAATTACAGTGAATACTGCTACTAACAATAATAAAAATTTTTTCATATTAAAAAATTAATTGTTAAACGTGTTGATCTATTTTTTCTAATTGATCTGTATTGATTTTTTTAACTTGATTCCAAGTGTGATTTCTCGGCTTTGGATAACCTTCAACTTCTATTTTACAAAAAGAAGGTCTAACTTCTATTATTTTACCTATTTTACCAAGATCATCACTATGAGAGAATATTATTTGAACAATATCTCCAACATTATAAAGTTTATAATTCTTCATTTTTAATTATTTATAATTCCATAACCAAATCCAAGTCTTGTTTTTATAAAGTTACCAGACATTCCTAGTTTTTTTCTTAATTTTGATACAGCTGTATCCACAGCTCTTAAAGATACATTACTATTCCATACGTTATTTAATAATTCTCTTCTACTAAAAATCTTGTTTTGATTTTCTATAAAAAATTTTAATAATAAATATTCATTTTTGGATAGTTCTATTTGATTTTTATCAACAAAACATTCTTTTTTGTCATCATTTAATGTAATATTTTTATATGTAATCATTTTTTCAAGTTTAAAGTTAAAAAAAGGTTCTCTTAATAGAGAACCTTAAAAGAATTACCTTATAAATAACAGTCCCTTTTTATTTATAATAATAATTCAATCCTTCAAAGTAGGACACAACTTCTACATGTTTCTTGTTGAAATACTGTAGAGCAAAGTCATCAGTTTATAGATTACTGAAAACTATGGGACTTGTTAGTGATGAGACTCACTCAAATATTCTATATGTGGGTTAACAATCGATCTTGCAGCTTTTGACCAACTAGTTTAATTTATTATTGTTTTCTAATTTTATTTCTATATATGTTTCTACAGCATTTTTAAATATAGGATAAAGATAAGGTCTGTCTAACATAGCTTGTAAAAGAAGACATGAAATATCTGCGTTTATTCCTTCAACTATTCCGCTAAATTCTTCACCATTACTCATTAAACAAATAATATTTTTAATTTCAGAATTATCTAAAATCAAATTTATACAAGTTTCTCTTAAATCTTTTTTCATTTCTAATAAATTTAAAATTAATATCCTAAAAATTCTATACTTTCTACACAACTTGTATATATTTTACTATTGTTAGATTCTAAGATATAATAGCAATCTACATACGTATAAGACATTCCTATGAGAGTTTGAACTTCTTTACTGTGTTTAAGTTTTACTCTTTCTCCAAAGTGTTTACCACATTCTCTAAACCACTCTGGAAAATCACATCCAAAACCATCCTTTATTTCATTATTAGCAAGTTTGGTTCCATCATAAATTTCTATTTCTTCACCTTCATCGTAGGGATTTATTCCTGTTTTAAGACGATCATATTTCCAGATATAATATCTATCTGCGTATGTTCTATCTTCTGGATTTTTAGCTAATGCTTTATTAGCTAATTCTTCTATTGTTGTCATATTAAAATAATTAGTTCGTGGAGCTGGAGGGAATCGCAAAATGTTCTTATACTTCTTTCGAAGAAGATTAGACTATATCATCATCTCAAAATGAGATGTCGGACGCTCAAGCCGGTGATTAAGAAGGCTAAACTTCTCCGGTAGTCGTTGCACTTTCACAAGGTGTACCTTGTGCTTAGCTCAGGATTGGCATGAATAAAGCTGATTCTGAGCTTTATTTTTAGCGTTCCCTGAATTCATCCGATATTTTTAATTAGATGTCACCATCTAACTGGTCCGTAATTAAACCCTCGTCCAACAATATTTAATAAATAAGATAACGTGTGTCTCTATTTTTAACTGTTGAGGTTCAGCTTATTTAGTTATATGATATTAACAAACTAGGACTGACTAGAACAGTCAACATCTACCACTCCATTTATAGTTTGGAGAAACTAGAAGGCTCCGTTGAAGCACCTTCCGTCACCTACTTTTTAACGCTAAAGCAGAAAACGAGTGTTTGTGGTGAGTCAACCACGCAGGCACACATCCCTTCTGTTTAAAGACAATAGTAGGAGATTCAGCTTTACTAACCTTTGGCTTTCAAGTTAAGTGCAGTGGCTCTATAATCCTTCTTCTGCACACCTCTTCTGTTTCTAGGTCTCTCCTGTAACCCGACTCAACATATCATTAACTGAGCCAGCTGCTTAGGCAGCCATTCTTACTTTGTTGTAGTTTGCATTTATTGTTTTTCTTCGTTTAAAGAGATCGCGCTCTACACGTCTTACTTATATCATTATCGCTGTCAAAACCCGTCAGCCCCGATAATTTATATATTAAAATATCTGTTATATACTCTATTAGTTTAAAACTAGTTTCTCATTCATGTAGCTGCATCACATAACATTGAGAATAAATATACAGTTCGTATAGCGATAAGTTTACCTTAAAACTATAAAGGACTAACCATTTGTGCAGATTCTGTATAAACTAGTTTTAAATATTACAGAGAATCTACTACAGTTGTATCTATTGCAACTATTGAATCAATAGGTTCGATGTAAATAGAATCTATTGTAGTTGATTCAGAGAAATCAGTTTGTTCAACAGAACTTGAAGAATTTGTAGGATTTGTACATGAAATCCCACACATCAAAGCAAAAATAAATAATAAACTTTTCATAACAAAAAATTAATAGTTAATAAATTAAAAATTCTAAGAATCTTGTATTGGATTAGATTTATAATAGTCTATCCAATAATCAGCTTCAGCATCTTCAGCATACTCTAAGATATTTATTATTTCTTCATCTAACAACGCATTTGGTATATTATAATCATCAATTTTCATATATTAAAAAGTAGTATCATTTCTTAGTTCATATTCATTAAAACTTCTTTTTAGAAGAGAAGTGATAAACAGGTTAAAACCAATAATAAACGCAAATAAGATTACGTAAATAAATATATTTAACATTTCATAAGTTGTATGTAATATTACTGCACACCGTCTTAAAATATCTACAACTTCTGCAAAAGCCCATCTGTAGCCACCTTCATAATTTAATCCCCATAGTTTGTGGCAAACAAAAGTAGAGGCAACGTACATATAAGTATATGCCAAAGACAAACAGCTTGTAACGCCCCAAACAATTCTTTTAGTTTGTATAAATTTCCTTATCGCATAATAAAGAATCGGCAATGTCGATAATGTACACAAGATAGGCCAAAGATACACACAAACAATGATTGATGTGTACATATAATCCCATCCAAACGGTGCTCCAATAATGTAGAGAAGTCCACATAAAATCTGAAAAATACCTAAATTAATCTCCATGTCTATTAAATTTTTAATTTGATTTCTAATTCTTTGATTTTCTTATTGAGATGTTATTTTTTAAAGGTGCAGTAGGTGGAATAGTATCTCCTATTACAACTTTACGTTTAAAAGGATTAAACATATCTCCAGAAAAATCCCAAATATCTATTACTCTACCAGATCCATCTTCGTGCATGGTATTTATTGTATAATTATTAAATGTAGTAAGTGGATCTCCAACTACATTGTGTATGCCAATACCATGTTTTTTACCATAACTTCTGGCCTCACTTTGTAGCTATTTACGAAGTATAGGATTTCTATAAATATATGTTGGACTATCTCCGGCAGAAACAGATTTATAATCAGGATTTATCATAAATGTGTAAAATATCTATGGTTTTCCTTGATATAAAGCATTTAAATCATATCTGGCTCTAGCAGAATTTTGTAAATAAGATAATGGTAAATTCTAATCCTTAAAATTTTCATTAAAAATATATCGTAATTCTTTGGCTCTTTTAATACCTTCTGGAGTACTTAAATCAAGTAACACAAATTCATCTAATTTTTCTCTTTTATTAGATTTTCCAAATATTGCTTTACCTAATTTAGTTATAACTCCTAACACAGTATCTTCATCGTCATCACTATACCCATAAGGAAATGTATTATTAATAAATCCTTTATCGTTTTGTATTCTATATTTCTAATATTCTTTTAATGCTGAATTAGTTTTTGGACCCATTATTCCATCAATATCATTTTCTTTTAATAATCCTTGTTCTACTAGAATAGACTAAAGTTCTTTTATTTCATTTTCATTCATATTTTTAAACTGTTTTCTATTGCTTTTACTTTATTTATATAATTAGGATCTTCTGCGTATCGTGTTTTTTTTAAAAATATATAATAATCTCCTTCTTTATAACGATATTGAATCATATTTTTATAAGCTACTACTGCGTCAGTCCAATGTTCAAACTTAAAATAATCTTTTGTTTTACTATTATAAAGTCCAAAAGGGTTATTATACTTTTTAAATACATTAGACTTGAAGTTACCAGATTCCAATATGGCTTGTGCTGTAACTATCTTGGGACATTTAATGTCATAATATGTACAAGCTGCAAGCATATTGGTGACATTAGCTTCCCAATCTTTCATAAACTCAGAATTATCATTGAGTTTTAGTTCAAATTCAATATTTACTGGTTTATGAGTTAGATTATATACTTTATATGTAATAACCGATAACCATATTGAAATTGATAACCATGCTATTACGCCTATTAAAACAAACGATTTGCTCATCATTTTATTGGTTTTTCTAGTAATCTTAATACTTTGTGCATCATTATAAATACTTTATGTAGACTATTATTTTCTGAAAGAGTAATAAGTATGTAACTCCTATAACACCCATGAGGTTTAACAAAAGACCATATAAAAAACCATATAATCCATATAAAAAAGAAAAATGTTCCTACATAAGGTGTTAACATAATTATATACATAATAAGTAACAAATATCCTGACGCATCATAGGAATTTTCTATTGTTTTACCATAATAAGTTGTAAAAGTAGTTCCTTTTAACATCCAAAAGGTTATTAAAAGGAACACTATTCTTGATATTATATAAGTTAATACATTCATAATGCAAAAATAAATAATTTGCTCATAGATTTCTATTTAACCATTCAATATCAACAAAATATGCAGATTCGCCAAAATCATCTATTCCTACTTCATCGAGTATAAGATAAGAATGTTCATTAAAGCCAGGTTTATTACGCAAATATAATAAATCTGACTCTTTTACAACTTGATAATTTGTAAGGAATCTATGATTTTCTTCAACGTGTGTCATAAATAATTCAGTTATTGCGTCGATGTTATCACAGACTTGCTTATAAACGTCAATTTTTTCTTCCGTTTTACCTTTGGGCCAATCGCGAAGTATTATTTCGTATTCACATCTACCCCACCATTGATATTTAGCACATCTGAAAATAAATTCTCGGTATTCTTCAAATGTATAAGGTTTATTTCTTTCTTTTTTATACTCATCTATTAAATACGGAAAAATATCGTAAGTCTCGAATTTGTTAGAATTGACATTGTATACTATTGTATTATAACTTGCACTCATTTTAATTTATTTTTATTACTCGATAACACCATTTGACATTATTAAATTCTATATATACTTCTGATGCGCCAGAACTTCTTTGAACTAATCGCATGATACCTTTATCATAATCTTGGTCTATAAAATTAAGTTCAACATGATAATTACCTTTTGCATCTAAAAAGTTTTTATTAATCTCGTATATTTTATACACTTGTGTCACTGGGGAATATATAATTACAACATCATTATTAATGTCCATTGTCATTAGCATATCAGATGCTTGCCATTCTTCCCATCCAGACCATGTTCGTGTATATGTATTATACTGATTACTTGAAAATTTAGTAGTTCTAAAGTTTATTGTTTGTGCAGATATACTAAATGTAGCTAACATTAGCATTAATGTTAATGTAATTTTATTTATATATTCCATAATCAATTTTATTTAATAGTTTCCTTTTATATTTTGAGTATAAAAGGAAACTTTTTGTTACAAGTTTGTTAGTTCAAATATACGTAATTTTTCTTTAGATTCCTCTAATTCAAAATTATTTTTTATATTTTCAAATTCATTTGATTTATTTAAATAGTATTCACATATAGAATTAAGAGATTTAATTACTAACGAATATGCTTTAGCAATAGCTCTACTTTCGGCAATACTTTTACCTTTTTCAAGATCAAAGCTGTCATTTGCATGACATTTTGCTTTTGCCTTTACAACAAAATCTCCAAATTGTAGAAATTTCCTTCTTATTTCATTTTCCATATCAAAATGAACGTAACAGTGTAGTATACAAAAGACTACACTGTTAACTGTATCAATTCTGAACTCTCTATTATAACTAAAATATTTATTTACCATAATATATCTAAGCGATTGCTATTTTAAATAAACCAATGGAAAATGTTATACCTACCGTACTTACGTCAAGAGCCGTACCTAAAGTTATACTTTCAATTTTTTCAGTTCTAATATTTACTTTCATAATTTATTTATTTTGAAAATCTAACACAATTGCTATTTTAAACAGACAAATACCAAATGAAAAACCTTTATCAATTTTATTAAATGCTATTCCAAGGATATATGAATCAGGAACAGTAAGATAAATTTTTGTTCTCATTCTATTATAATTTCTATAGATTTATAAATACAAATTGCTTCGTTTTCTGTTATTTCTATTAACTTGTCAAAACACTTAACATAATATTTTCTAATAACAAGTTTTTCTTTTACTTGTACATGTTTTGAAACATTGCTTAGTTTTCTAGATAATTTGTAATTATCAGAGCTACAAACTCTTGATGTTTTAAATCTACGTCTCATTTTATATAACAATTATCCTATACATTGTGAGGTTTTAAATTACTTAATTAAATATTTTCTGGTAATCCATTCATTTTTCAAATGGTTTTAAATCAGTAACAAAATCAAGAGTTCCCTTTCGGGTAATCTCTTGTTCATAAAGATATACTAATATATTAGTATTATTCGTAGCAAGTTTTCTTCCATATTTAACAGCTTCGTATTTTTGAAGAAATATTTTATCAACAACAAGATTATTAGCTTCTATACAATGAGCTATTAAATAAAAACATTGTTTAGTTTTCATTTTATTCTTAAATAGTTACTTTTTACTTATTTTATTTTGATAATTCTATTTTATAATTCTGTTAAACATTTTTTTAAAGATGAAAGTTTTTAAATTGGATATGTATGTGTGGGGATTATCAAGGGCGTATGAATTATAAAGTTGAATTGAAGAAAAGGGTTAAAGATGGGGCTTAGCCTTCAATTTTCTCACTTCACCCCCCCATGAACTTCAAATCTTTAGGTATCAGCCTCAATTATGAAAACTGCCTCTAAACTCAAAATTTTCAAATTTTGCTCGCTTAACTCAAAATTTTACACTTTATCTGCCATTTTCATCTATCACCCTAAATACCTTTACTATTACCCAAAAATCTCCCATTTTCTTTAATTGCCAATAAGCATACATGTTACGTGAATAAAATACATCTGGATATATTGATTGAAGATTCCCATCATCATCCAGAATCAAGGAATCTCCAATCTTTTGACCTAAAATACACTTCATTAACATGATTTTGCTATACAATAGAATACGTTATAATCCAGGTTCTTCTTCTGAACCACTCCATATATTATTAAGAAAAACTACACCTATAACAAGTCCCATTAATCCAGCAAACATACCTCCTACACTCATCCAATATATAAAGTATAAGATTATACAACTTATTATTATCTTAAATAAAAAAATAAGAAATGTCATCATAGTTTAAGCAAGTTTAAAAGAACTCCAGAATAATCTGGAGTTCTTGTTATAATTAATCAACTAAATCAATTACAGGAATTTGAGCATTCATTAAATCTGTTGTTCCATAACGTAAAGTACGAATAGTCTTAACATCAGAAACAATCACTTTTTTACCAGCTAATTTCTGCATTCCTTCATCCATTGTTGCACACTTCTGGAAAATCTCAGCTGCTGTACCAGTTGTATGCACCCTTTGACCAGTACTTGTTTTATCCTCATTATAGATAGTTCTGGACTTTGTAAAAGTACTCGGATAAAATGGTTTAACATTATCTGGACCGACTTCTACTAAAATGTAAGCAGCCTTATTGGTTCCAAACACACGTTCATAAATTTTATCATACGTTTTTGGAAAAGTGAATGTATCACCTTTCTCAAGACCAGAGTTCTCTAAAGAACGTACTGCACCACCAAAAGAATTAACTTCTTTTGCACCCATTGCGATTTGTCTTTTTTCTTCAACTGCTAAACTAGCCATTTCTTAAATACGGTTTCCTATACACCATAAGGTTTTAAAGATTAATAATTAAAATAGGATATATTCTCTTTTTAGATGTGAGATATATGATTTCATCATTAAATTGTTGCATACTATAATAGTATAATGTATACATTCCTTATACACTAAGTAATTATAGCTGCCTATACACTTGGCTAGGTTATTTAGGTAATATATTTGGCTAGGTTATTGGTGCAACATAGTGTAGTTGGTGCAACATAGTATCGTTTGTATTCAAAAGATAAGGGGTGAACCTCTTTCGAGGAACACCCTTATTTTATTAAATTCCATAGTAAATTCCAGGATTAAGTAATTGTCTGCTATGTTTATCATTGTAGTTTATTCTTAACCCATCAGAAGAACTATATAAAGCACTGTTATTAGATTCAATTCCTATCCCTTTCCTCCTATCATTTAAGCGAATTATTTTCTTCGCTTCTTCAAGTTCGCTGTCTTTTAAGATATTAATTAAATCTTCATCTAATGTAAAATATTCAGTAGTTTTGAATATATTGTAGAACTTCTTTACCATTTTATGATTAATCATGTAACCTGCGGTAAAAAATCTATTTATTATCGGAGTGTTTGTATGAAGTAACATAGTTTTATTATTTAGATTATTAGATTAAAAGTAAGCAGTTTATCGACTTGCTTAGGTCGATAGACTTTAGTCTATGAAATTGAGATTAACGAGGTAGCCCGGATATTCCCTACCGTCTTTTGCCAATGCTGGATAAAATTCACGTGAAACGCGAATTTTCTTGTCTTTAGCCGCATCGCAAATCGCGTTAAGAATGTCGTAAGTAGATTTCCCTCGATTGTCTATGATTATTTCTCTGACTTTCTTATTAAAGGTTCCGCTTGGTTCAACGAGCTTTCTATCTGCTGAAACCTTCGCTTTAATAATCATTGAAATAAAACAATCACCGATAGTAGTTTTCAAAATCGGTAATGCTCTCGAGCCTTGAACTACTCTATTGTCCTCTGTTCGATAATGCATATCCCATCCCGTAACGGTAAATTCAACATCGTGTTGAAACGGTGAAGTCCCGTTCGATAAATCAAACGATTTCTTTGCGACTTCTTCTGCATTTTGTACTGGAACAAAACCTGTAAACATAATTTAAGTGTATTAGGTCTCGTGTTGCATTAGTGAACACGCAAGTTTAGTTCATTTGCTTTGAAATGAACAAAGTCATGAAGTTTTTATAGTTCGACTTCACGCTGAACTCTTCAAGTGAACGCTCACGCTGAACACTTGGTAATGCAGATATTTTTTACATATCGCCTAAATATTTGTAGTTGTAAGTAGCGTTTGGCTAGGTTATTTTCCCTTTGAAACCCCCGGGGGTTCAAAGGAGAAATGCACTCCTTCATCCATAACATATATAAAAATTTTCAATATATAAATGCATATTGAATTTTGCACTCTTACATCTATAATACATATAAAATTTTTAACACGTATAGCACTTTAATATATCACTCCCTCATCCACAACATATATAAAATTTATTCTCTTTTTAACACATAATTTTTGTTAAATTCGATATTATAATTTTGAAGAATAAAATTTTAAATATATTTAAGTTTGGCTCTATAAGAGTTGGGGTGTGGCACTATATAATAAGATAGGGGACACACCTCGAAAAAACTAAGTAAAACTGAATATAAACTTTAAAAATCTCATTCACAACATACAAAATTTTCTATAAATCCCTTATAAAGTAAAAATCTGTACATTACAGATAAACTAAAACAGGAAAAAATCGCCGTCAGGCGTTTAAGTATAGTTACGATTAAGTATAGTATTAAGTATAGTTAGTTGAAAACTGGTGCGCAAATTATGCAATTTGGTGCGCAGTATATTAAAATCTATGCGCATCAGTTTTCATAATTAAAAATTTTGTTAAAATAATTGATAAAATTTTGAAGGATAAAATTTTAAATATATATTTAAAGACTAATCTATATAAGCCTCAAAAACTAAGTAAAGCTGAATATAAATTTTAAATTTTTAATGGAAACAAAACAACACACACAATTACCAAATGAAATGTCAAATCACAATTTAAAACCAATTGATCAATTGGTTTATGTAGTGATTAAATCTCATAACGGAAAAGATGGATGTTTTCCATCATTAGCTTTAATTGCTGAAGAATCTAAAATTAGTATTCCAACAATTAAAAAATGTATAGATAACTTAGTAAAAGAAGATTATATTAAAGTAGAGAAAAAAGGACGTAGAAATTATTATACATTTAGTAAATATAAAACTTTTGAACCTTTTAGTCCAGAATTCATAAAAAATCAAACGTTAACTCCAACTACTAAAGCATATCTTGTGGCTGCACAACAATATATGTACAAAGATACAGAAGGCTTTGGGAAAATTTCGTATTCTAATTATGATCTTGCTAATAAGATAAATATGTCAGAATCTTGCATTCGTAAGTGTAATCAGGAATTAAAAAAAGAAAATTATTTAGTTTCAGTTGATAATAAAAATAGGGATATAGAAACGGGTTGTAAAACAGATACTAAATTATTCAAACTAGCTGAATTAGGTCAAGCAATTATTTGGAAACTAAAAGAACATGAAAATAAGATAGAACAAAATACAGAAAATATTATTGAATTAAGCAAAAAGATTGAAGCACAACAAAAACTAATAGACAAACTTTTAAAAGAAAGAGAACAATCTCAGAATAATTATATTGTATAAAAACAAAATAGCCAATCTCGGAATATTCCAAGACTGGCTATTATAGTATATTTTCTAACCAATATAAAATTTCTGCTTTACTATACATATCATATAAATCATCTTGCCTTAAATTATCTGATAAATAATATATCTATTCAGGTGTCCATGCGTTATCATACATTTCCTTAACAAGTGGAATTATTCTCTAACGAATTTCATTTTTATTGGTAAAGTATTGATAATCTAATTCACTTTCCAAACCCATAGGGGAGGGGGATTTTAATATCTTACTGTTTAAGTATTTTATTATACGAAACTCTTCCTAATTGTATTGCCTGTGTCCAAATTCATGCATAATAACATTCTTAATGTGAGAATCATTAGACTATTCAATACTCATATTTATATTAAGAGCTATCATAGTACCTTTATTAGATACTCCTTTATTATTCTCATCTTTGTCAAATAATTTAAATACATTATTCTCTTTAAGTAAAGTAGTAACCCCTAATATTTTATCTAATTCAATTGGGTTATACTCTAATCCTTCTTCCGCTAATCTTCTTTTAAATCTAGATTCCCAGAAATCGCTATAATAGAATTTTTCTATATCTATTAATATTTCTCCAAGTTTACTTCCTAAATAATTAGATACTTTTTTATAAGTATCAATACATTGTGGTTTTGAAATAAGTTTATTTAATTCCATAATAAGTAAAATACCGATTCAGGATATTCCCGAATCGGCATTAAAATCGTTCAAATTGTTTTTAAACTCATCTAATCCCTTAGATGTATCATTATGATCTTTTACAGATATGTTGTTTACTACATTCTCGAATGATAAAAAGAACTGTTCACTCGTCATTTTAGCTTTTTCAGCTTCCTCTACAGTCATTACCAGCATTTGTAAAGTAGCTTGACACATTGTCCATATTCTATTTTTCTCATTAGGAAACATTCCTTTATTTAAAAGCTACTTTAAATATTCTATTCTATCAACTTTTTTCATAATCACTCACATTAATAAAATCTTTTAAATGATCTAAATTATCATATATAGAAGAAATTGTTTCACCAGTTATATTTTTAAAATGATATAGTTTAATATCATTCATTTCTATCAGCTCTTCTATTTCTTCTTTATTAATTATTTCTACATCGTCCCAAGTAATCCCTAATTGTTTTAATTTCTTTTCAGGATTTTTAGGATTCCATATTTTACCATTATACTTAAATGTTATTGCATTCATAGTCGCCCCGTCCAGACTCGAACTGGAATCTTCGGTTTTCATTTTACACCATTGTAATGGATTAGACTATCACATCCAGTCCTAAGACCAGTCTCTCTGTTTAGTCGTTCACGCTGTATTTAAACTTGCGCCTTATCACTTTATACCATGTATATACGCTTCTAAGTCAATTAAGAGAGATTCTACTTAAAGATTATGTATTATCCTTTAAGCATCCAATATTTCAAAGTAATAATTATGCCATAAAACTCCAACATTTCTATTTAAAGTTGCACGGCACGTTTTTAATGCTTTTGTAGTAACAATGTTATTATCCATTAACCATTGACAACATTCAGATATACATCCAAATCTTCTAATTTCATTATGATTTTTATCGTATTGTATTACGTATTTTTGATTTTGCTTACCTAAATGTGCTTCTTTTAAAACTTGTTTTACAGCATTTCTAGCCAAACCAAATTTTTGAGCTACTTTAATACTATTTTTAAGTATAAAATATTCATTGATTATTTTATCACGTAACTCATCAGAAATATCATAATATGATTCACATAATTGTTTATTTTTAACTCCGTATGTTGATGTTTGACTATGACAATTTGGACAAAGAAATCTCAAATTTTCAATTCTATTATCATTATTGATTCCATTAATATGGTCTAATTCTAAAGATAATGTTTTTCCATTCCATTCTTTAATTCCACAAATTGCACATTTGTAAGGAAGTAACTTTTCTCTAACAATAGTGCTTCTAAGAACATGCCTTGTGTGTCTAGAATTAACACAAAAAAGTTTATCTTTATTAACAGCTTTTGCTTTAGTCTTTTTAGCGATTTCTTTTCCTCTAAAATCACTTCCATCTAAATTTAGATCAGTCATTCTTTGCTTTACTTGTCCATAACCCCAACTATTACCATTAGTTGTATATCCTAACTTAAATAAAACTTCAGAGATATTTAAACTTGATTTTATCAAGTTAATGAATTCATCATCTGTAAGTTTATAAATTTTATTTTCCATATTACTTTGATTTTAAGAGACCGTTGTAATAAACCTTTATACTACAGGGCAATAAATTGCAGGAATTTTACCTGCAATTAAAATTTATTATAAACTGCTTGTAATTTTAATATTTTGTTATCGACAAAATCCTTGATTTTATCAGAAGCAATACATAACATACTAGACACTTTAGATGCTTCGTCAAAATTAAAACTTTCTAAATCTAAAAGTCTATCAAATTCTTTTAAATCTATATGATTTTCTAACTCTTCTGCTATTTCTACAAACAAATTATCATCTATTTCATCTATATTCTTTTTAAATAAAGCTACGTTATGCTTAACATTAGTGTCATCAAAACATTCACTGGTTATTTTACAATCATCAGTTATGTTAACTTTAAGTTTTCCATCTTTTTTACTTACGTGTATCTTATTTCCGTCTATTTCAAAAGATTCGTTTATATTATCTGGAATAATCGAATCAAAAAGTTTTACAAATGGCTCAAAGTCAGCAATGTTCATAAAATTCAAAATATTCATATTTGTGTTTATTATTTCGGTTTGATTTACTAATGCAAGTATAACATCACTTAATTAAATTCAAAAGTGAATTTAAGTTAATCAGTGTTAATTTACCTCCTGTCTTTTTAAACGCATTCCACTCTGAAATAGGATATACATTAAAATCTATCATCTTAGGTCTTCCTAGCCAATCTAATCCTATATTATCAGGAGAAACATCATCTATTACAATATTACCATTAGTATAGGCTCTATATTGTACACTTGGATCATCAACCTTACTAAATCCAGATTTCTACATTGATTTATCAAGTCTATCAATATATTTAGGAAAAGATCTTTCATCTAATACCTTTAGTTTCTTCTAAATGTAAGTAGGAAGCTCAACTCCATTGTCTTTTACATAACCTACATATTTACTTTTTGCTACATTTGGAATCTAGTTTCTAATCTCCATCTCTTCTACAGGAATTGATGTTATTTTACCTACTGTAGTAGGAGTATTTTCTATAACTATCGCTTCTGCACCTGATCCTATAGGATTTTTAGAATACTATTTTAAATTGCCTAACGATTTTCCTTTCGGAAATGTCGGAAATACTCCGTCAAATAATTTGGTAATTGCTTTATTAGCTCCATAAGTAAATCCTACTCCAGCTACGTTCTACATAAACTATTTGGCATTACTTTTTGCATAATCAAAATTGGACTATATTGCAGCTTGTCCGGAAGGTGTAGTTGGATCGTAATTAGTCTACTTTCCTTGTATGCCATAACCGAAAACATTTTCATTATAAAAGTTCTAAAGGTTTTCGTAATATTTAGCTTTATTTGTGTCGTAAATACGTTCCTCTTTTCTATTCTGCAACTCTTTTAATTGTATGTTTCTTATCTATTCCTAAGTAAGCCTAATAGGTTTAACAGGTTTCTATGTATATACACGAGTATTATCTTGTTGTATTTCCGATTTTCTTGAGGTTTTATTTTTTGTCATTGTTAAAATTTTTAAATATGCCCGTTACGCTGTCGATTCCAAGAAGTAAACAAACTGCGTAAATAAACGGCTCCAGTATCTCTGGAGCCTAAATCTATTTAAATGTACAATATAATATAACAAATATAATAATTATAAATCCAATTACTCCACATATTCTTTTACTACTTATACCAGAGTGTGAAGTAATAATTTGCTTTAAAAAGTCTTTCATAATATAAATAATAAGATTGTACCAATAACTACACTTATTATATTATATTTAATTTGTGTTTGATAATCATCTTGACTTATTTCATAATATTTTTCTTTAACTAGTCCGAATAATATTCCTGCAACTATCCCAAATACTAAACTAATCTGTCCTGCTAACACAGTAATCAATATAGAAGATAATATATATTTATAATTATTCTTACATATAGTTATAAAATTGGTTATAAATTCTTTTATTTTATTCATATTTTTATATAATTGAGTTTGCGTACTTTAATCTTCTATTAAAATTAGCCCAATCTTTATGTGGACGTTCAAATTTATCCATAAATACTCTTGTAGCATCTGAAGTAGTAGTAGTTCTTCTAAGTGCTTCTAAAGCATCTTTATGTGTATTATTCAACTCCCACCATAAAAAATCTAACTGCTATTTAGCAGTTGGATTATTTCCATACATACTAAATAATTTATCTTTTCTCTCTCCTGTCCATTGTGCCAATCCGTAAGACTTATTTCCGTCTTTAGAAATCGCTCTAATATTTCCACCAGACTCTTGCATTAAATTTCCATATATACCTTTAGCCTAATTTATAGTAAGTCCTTTATTTACAAAATAATCTATTATAAAATTGTTAGACTTCTAATTTAAAACTCTTCTAATAGTAGTTATATTAGAAGTATTAGTTAATGGAGTTTCTATTATTCCTTCTTTCTTTCCTTTAGCTTCTATGGTATATATCTAACCGTTGACTATCTTACTAACCATTTTAACATGCTTTCCTGATTTTCCAGAACCAGGAGTACATATAATATCACCTACTTGAACATCATCTAATGATACTTCTTTACCTATTCTTTCCATTTCTTTTGCAGTTCTTGGAAGATTAATTCCATTCTATTTATATACATACTGAATTAATCCAGAACAATCAAAACCTGTTCTAGGAGTAGTTCCTCCCCAAGAATATTTACCTCCTACAAAACTTCTAGCAAGATTTACAACATTAGAAGAATTAAATTCATTACTATTAAAAGAAGGAGTTAATGTTTCTATAGAATTGTCTTCTATAATATCATTTTCTTTAATATCATCTTTTATAGGATTATCTTCTATGTTTTCAGAAGTAGTATATAAATACTATTTATAATTATCCTATACTTTTTTATACCCTTCTGTTATTATTGGAGGTGGTTCTGTAATTTCATATAATGTAAAATATTTACTATAATTTACCATAAAATCCCTGTATTTAGTAGGAGAATTTATAATTCTCCAACCGTTTGTTTATTTTATTCGTCCTCAATATCCATCAAAACATTATAAATTGTACCATGCCATATATTAGTCAATTTTATTAAATCTCTATTAGAAGTAGGAAATTTATAATTATTTATCCAATCAGTTGCTTTTTTATCCAATCTTTCTTCCCATTATTTTTACGGCATAATCACTCATATATTTAATTAATTCTTCATTATTAATTGTATTATGACCAAAGATTGTTAAACCTTTAGCTATAAATAAATCATTTTTTCTAATTACTTCTTTGACCATTTCCTACTATTCTATGCAAACGTTGCCTTCTTCCTAATTGCAGGATTAGAACTGTTCTTACCTCTTCTTATGCAATCTTCAGTGACATTTCCTCCACACCATCTTGTAAAAGAGCCACGATTCTTCTTCTTAATATGGATCTTATGACCTTTTTTGAATATCTCAATTACTTTCTCTCCATCGTTTTGATTAAAATTTAGTTGCTATAACTACATTAAATTGTTATTATTCATATATTGTAACGTTCAACTTGATTTATTATCATTATGTTATTCTTTTTCCACATTAAAATTTTATTTTTAGGAATAAATTTAATAAGTATATTTGTATCAACAAAATTATTTTCTATAAAGGAAAATAATAAAGTCAGATGGATGATAAGTTGTATTAGTGTAGTTCATATATTAACTATAATCTTAACATTTAATTATGACTAATAAAACAACTTTGAATTATAGATTAACTATCGCTGTAATCCTAACTTTAGTTGGAAGCGGATTATTAATTGCAGGTTTTATTGTTCCTCCATTGGGCAAAATAGATAGTTCCGTTTTAGTGGCTTTTGGCGAAACAAGTACCTTTGTAGGAGCTATACTAGGGATAGATTATAACTATAGATATTAGATTTTCAAATCAGGTGCTCATCGCAATTAGAAGAAAAGTGATAATGAATAAATGAAAATGTAATTATATGAAAGTTGATAAGAAAAATGGTAATGTTGGGTTTGTTTCTGATACTCATGAATATTTTGATATTTTAAATCCGGAAAAGAAATACATTTCTGTGACTACACTAATACATGAATACACAAATCCATTTGACAAAGATTTCTGGAGTGCATATAAAGCTCTAGAAAAACTTATTCCTAGAGAAAATTGGAGTAATGAAAAAAAATCTTTATTGGACGTTAAGAAATTTAATAAGGAAATATTAAATCGTTATAATATTTCTGAGTTGGATTTTAATAAAGTACAACAAGGCATTTTAGATGATTGGGATAGAGAAAATAGAAAATCGTGTGATAGGGGAACAAAAATTCACGAAGAGATAGAAAATTCACTTTATAAAAATCCAAAGAATATATCTCTTCAAAAATTTGGTCTAGGTGGTAAGTTTGAGTGTAGAAAAGATTATTCGGAATTAGATTTAGAATATGGAGTATATCCAGAGTATTTAGTGTATAGAAAATCAGATGATGGGGTATTACGATTAGCAGGACAGGTGGATCTTATAATAAAACAAGGTAACGAAATCGTAATAGTAGACCACAAAGGTTTACCATTAGATACTCCAATATTAACTTCTGAAGGATGGTC